>DATDCY010000356.1 GCA_036524115.1 bacterium
CGACGCGGCGGCGCTGCGCGCGGCGGCGCGGACGGCGGACCAGCTCGAGGGGTTGCTGCGAGGGATCCACCGTCACGCGGCGCCGAAGGGGGGGCGCGCGGCGAGCCTGCTCGCCCGCCTCCTCCTCGACGCCTGGCCGGACCGGCTGGCGCGCCTGCGCGAGCCCGGCGGCGAGCGCTACCTGCTCGCGACTGGCCGCGGCGCCCGTCTCTCGCCGGCAAGCTGCGTGCGCGGGCGCGAATTGATCGTCGCCGTCGAAGTGGACGCCGGGGGCGAGGGCGAGGGGATCATCCACGCGGCTTCAGCCGTCGACGCGGCGACCGTCCGCGAGGAGTGCGCCGGGCGGATCCGCGCCGAGCGCTCGGTGACCTGGGACGAGCGGCAGCGCCGGGTCGTCGGCGTCGAGCGCGAGGCGATCGGGGCCGTCGCGCTGGCGGAGCGGCCGTTCAACCCGGGGGACGGGGAGGCGCTGCCCGTCCTGTGCGAAGTGCTCCGCGCCCAGGGCGCCGCGCTCCTGGCCTTCGACGCGGCCGCGCGGCAGTTGCAGGGCCGCGTGCGCCTCCTGGCCGCCGCCTTCCCCGGCGCGGGCTGGCCGGACCTGTCGGACGGCG
The DNA here is from genome assembly GCA_036524115.1 of bacterium. Lineage (NCBI taxonomy): Bacteria > bacterium. The sequence continues at coordinate 612 of DATDCY010000356.1, forward strand.
CGCTCTTCGCGGCACCGGAGACGTGGCTCGCGTCGCGCCTCGGCGGGGCGCGCACCGCGCGGGACCTGCAGCGCGTGGACGTCGCCGCGGCTCTGCGCGCGCTGATCCCGCCGCGCCTGCTGCCGCAGCTCGAGAAGCTGGCGCCCGCGCACCTCGAGGTCCCGAGCGGCCGGCGCGTGGCGCTCGACTACGAGCCGCCGGAGGGGCCGGTGCTCGCGGTCAAGCTGCAGGAGCTCTTCGGGCTCGGCGAGACGCCGGCGGTCGCGGCCGGGAAGGTGCCCGTGCTGGTGCACCTGCTCTCGCCGGCGGGACGGCCGGTGCAGGTCACGCGCGATCTGCGCGGCTTCTGGGACGGCGCCTACCGGCAGGTGCGCGCCGAGCTGCGCGGCCGCTACCCGAAGCACCCCTGGCCCGACGACCCCTGGAACGCCCCACCCACGTCGCGGACCAAACCGCGCGACCGATAGCTTCTCCTCAATGGCGGAGGAGAGTCCCGGGTTTGCTGGCCGACTGGGGGACGGGGTATGTGCTGCGAGCCGCTCAGACGGGGTCAGATGCAAGGAGCGCGACGATCCGGCGACCGAGGCGGCCTGGTGGCCGCCGCAGGGAGACGGGAGGAGCGCGACGCCGCAGATGGCCCCGTATCAGCGGCTCGCTACAGACCGTACTCCTGGATCTTCATCAGCAAGGCGCGATAGCTGATCTCCAGAAGCTTCGCGGCCCGCGTCCTGTTGCCTCCGCACTCGGTGAGCGCGCGGCCGATCAGGTGCCGCTCGAGGGCGGCCCTGCTCTCCGGGATCGAGAGCGTGTCCGGCAGGAACTCGCCCGCGCGTCGCGCCGCCGGCGCCGCCGGTGCCGGGACGATCTCGGCCAGCGTGATCCGCGGTCCCGCGGCGAGCAGCACGGCCCGCTCGACCCGGTTCTCCAGCTCGCGCACGTTCCCCGGCCAGGGGTAGGCCAGCAGGTAGGCGAGCGCCTCCGTGGAGAAGCCCTCGACCTTGCGGCCGAGCTTCTCGGCGAACTTGGCCAGGAAGTGCTCGAGCAGCAGCGGGACGTCCTCGGCGCGCTCGCGCAGCGGCGGCAGGTGCAGGTTCACGACGTTGAGACGGTAGTAGAGCTCCTCGCGGAAGCGCCCGGCCGCGACCTCCGCGGCCAGGTCCTTGGAGGTCGCGGCCAGCAGGCGCACGTCGACGTTCAGCGTCTTCGTGTCGCCGACGCGCCGGATCTCCTCCTCCTGGATCGCGCGCAGCAGCTTGACCTGGAGCGAGGGGGGGATCTCGGCGATCTCGTCGAGCAGCAGGGTGCCGCCGTCGGCCTCCTCGAAGAGGCCGCGCTTGTGGCTCGTCGCCGACGTGAAGGCGCCGCGCACGTGCCCGAACAGCTCGCTCTCGAGGAGCGCCTCGGGGATCGCCGAGCAGTTCACGGCGACGAACGCGCGCTCGCGCCGCTGGCTCTGCCGGTGGATCGCCCGCGCGATCAGCTCCTTGCCGGTGCCGCTCTCGCCGGTGATGAGGATCGTCGTCTTGAAGTTCGCGACCTGCCCGACCTGGGCGAGCAGGCGCTCCATCGCCGCGCCCTTGCCGATGATGGCGTGCGCGGCCCAGCGCCCGCTCAGCTCGCGCTGGAGTCGCAGGTTCTCCTCGCGCAGGCGCTCCTCCTCCAGGAGCCGGCGCACTTTGATCAGCAGTTCCTGCGGCTGGAAGGGCTTCGAGAGGTAGTCGCGCGCGCCGCGGCGGATCGCCTCGATCGCGGTCTCGAGCGAGCCGTAGGCCGACATCACGAGGATGAGCTGGTGGTGATCGACCTCGCGCAGCTGCTCGACGAGGGCGAGGCCGTCCACGTCGGGGAGCACCACGTCGCAGAGCACGACGGCGTGGCGGGTGGCCTTCGCGAGCGCGAGGCCCTCGGCGCCGGTGGCGGCGGCCGCGACGGCGAAGCCCTCCTTCGCGAGGAAGGAGGCGAGCATGTGCCGCAGGCTCTCCTCGTCGTCGATGACCAGGACCTGGATCTGACCCATGTCGCCGTCAGTGTACCTCGAAATCCAGCTTCTGCTCCGGGAACGTCAGCGTGAAGGTCGTCCCGGCATCGGCCTCGGTGCGCACGGTGAGCGTCGCGCCCATCGCCTCGGCCGCGCGCCGGCAGATCGCGAGGCCGAGGCCGGTGCCCCGCGCCCCCTTCCCCGCGGTGACGAACGGCTCGAAGAGGCGCGCGAGGACTTCGGGCGGGATGCCCGGGCCGTCGTCGCCGACGCTTGCACCGGGCCCCGCCCCGCCTGCCGGCCCGAACGTGGCGAGCGTCACCGTGCCGGCGCCCCGCAGGGCCTGCGCGGCGTTGAGGGCGAGGTTCAGGAGCGTCTGGCGCAGCCGGTGATAGTCTGCGCGCACCGCCGGGAGGCCCTCGGCGAGTTCGAGCCGCAGGGTGACGCCCGCGAAGTCCGGCTGGCGGCGCAGGTGCTGGGCCAGGTCGCGCGCGAGCGCATTGAGATCGAGATCGCTCCAGTCCATCCGCGGCGGGCGGGCGTACTCCAGGAGGTCGCGCATGATGCGGTCGATCCGCAGCAGTTCCCGCTCCGCGCGGTCGAGGTGCTCCCGGGCGGCCTCCGGCGCGCTCTCGTCGCGCGCCAGCGCCAGGTAGCCGGTGACGGCGCCGAGCGGGTTGCCGACCTCGTGCGCCACGCTCGCGGCCACGGAGCCGACGGCGGCGAGGCGCTCGGCCCGCAGAAGCTCCGCCTCCTTCGCGACGACATCGGCGTGGGCCAGGCGCAACTCCTCGAGGCGCGCACGTTCGAGATCGCGTCCCTCGCGCAGCCGCAGGCGCATCCCCTCGAATGCCGCGGCCAGATCCCCCAGCTCGTCGGTGCCGCGTTCCCCGACGGGGCGGTCGAAGTCGCCGCCGGCGATCCGACCCGCCGCGGCGGCGAGCCGCCGCAGCGGCCCGACGATCTGCACCGAGACCAGCAGGTGCAGGAAGAGCACGAGGACGAGCGCGGTGATCCCGAGCTGGACGAGCACCTGCAGATGCGTGTAGGCCGCCCGCCGTCCCCGGTCTCCTTGGGCGAATGCGACGACGAGGCTCGCCGGCGGCGCCCCGCGCGGTGCGAGCGCGTACGACGCGGCGTCCGCCGTCTTGCCCGGCTCGCTACCGGCGGCGGCGACCGTTCGCCCAGCCGCGTCGCGAAGCGTGAGCCCGGCGATGCTCGGGTCCTCGGCGAGCGAGGCGAGCAGTTCCTGCACCGCGGCCAGGGGCGGGCCCCCGGCGGGCGCGGCTGTCCCCGTCGCGTTCAGGGCGCCGAGGGCCTTCTCGACCGCCGTGGCCAGCGCGCGCCCGCGCTCGCGCTGCTCGGCCGCGAGGAAGGCGGCGTTCTGGCGCAGGAGCATGACGCCGAGGGTCCAGAGCGAGATGGCGACGAGCGCGAGGACGTTGAGGATCAACCGCCCGCGGATGCCGAGGCGGCTAGTACGCATGCTTGTTGACGAAGCCGTTCCAAAGCGTCATCAACAGGATCTTCACGTCGAAGGAGAGCGACCAGTTCTCGATGTAGAAGATGTCGTACTCGATGCGCTTCTCGATCGAGGTGTTCCCGCGCCAGCCGTTGACCTGCGCCCAGCCGGTGAGGCCGCAGCGCACCTTGTGGCGGAGCATGTAGCGCGGGACCTTCCCGCTGAACTCCTCGACGAAGACCGGCCGCTCCGGGCGCGGGCCGACGAAGCTCATCTCCCCCTTGAGGATGTTGATCAGCTGCGGCAGCTCATCCAGGCTCGTGCGCCGCAGCAGCGCGCCGAGCGCCGTGCGCCGCGGGTCGTCGGGCCGCGCCCAGACCGCGCCGGTCTCGGCCTCCGCGTCGTCGCGCATCGAGCGGAACTTGTACATCTGGAAGAGGGTGCCGTCGAGGCTCATGCGCTCCTGGCGGTAGAGGACGGGCCCCGGCGAGGTGAGCTTGATCGCCAGCGCGATCAGCGCCAGCAGCGGCGAGAGCAGCACCAGCGCGAGCAGCGCGAAGACGACGTCGGCGGTGCGCTTGACCGGCCCGTACCAGCCCGAGAGCGGGGTCTCGGTGAGGTTGATCATCGGGATGCCGCCGAGGCTGGCGAGCCCGGCGCGCAGCATCACGAACTGGAGGATGTCGGGGACGACGAGGATGTCGACCACCTCGCGGTCGACGAGGGCGAGCCCGCGCTCGAGCTGGAGGTGCTCCTCGCGCGGCAGCGCGAAGAAGACGTGCGCGATGCGGTGGGCGCGCAGCAGCTCCGGCAGGTCGTCGATGCGGCCGAGCAGGGGCGGCGCCTTGGCGGCCGGCCCGTTCGCGGCGGCGGGCGGCAGGTCGTCGACGAAGCCGGCGACGCGCAGGCCGAGCTGCGGCATCTCGGCGATCTTGCGGGCGATCGTCTGGCCCAGCTCGCCGGCCCCGACGATGAGCGCCTGGCTGACGTTGATGCCGCGCCGGCGCCGGATGCGCACCGCGATCACGATCAGGGCCCGTCCCGAGGAGGCCAGCAGGATGCTCGTGGCCCAGAAGAGCAGCAGCATCACCCGCGAGAACGTGTACTCGCGGTAGAAGAAGGTCAGCGAGATCAGCAGCAGGGTGGCGAGCGAGCCGGCCTTCGCCACGGAGAAGAACTCCTCGGTGCGCGAGAGGCGCCGCTGCGAGGCGTAGAGGCCGTTGACCCAGCTCGCCGCGAACCAGAGCGCCAGCACGACCGGCAGGAAGTTGAGGTAGGTGGCCAGCGGCGCGAAGCCCCTGGTGACCGGCACGATCTCGAAGTGGAAGCGCAGCAGGTACGCGAGCACGTAGGCGGCGGAGACCGCCGCGAGATCGGAGACGAAGGCGATCGCCGCCAGCGCCCGGAGGGGTTTCTGCACCATGATGAGGGCCGATTTTACCATGGGCGGCGCGGGCGGAGCCTCCCGCCCGATGCCGCCCTAGAGCTGCGCGCGGTGGAGGCGCATCCGCGCCGGGTCGAGCGTGACCCGGCCCTGCAGGATCCCCGATGCGGGGGCGTAGAGGCCCCCGAGCGCGTTGATGCGGTCGCGCGCGGCGGTCAGCCACGCCCGGACGGCCGGCGCGGACGGGTGGTGCCGCGGATTGCCGTCGATGGGGTAGAGGATGTCGCGCGCCGCGACGAAGTCCAGCGCCACGGGGTCCTGGCCGGCGAGGAGCCGGTCGCAGCGTCGCGTCGCGCTCGCCGGGTAGCCCGTGATCGCGAGGTGCGACACCCACGTCGCGTCGAGGATGGTGAGCGCGGGCGTGCGCACGATCGCGTACATCTCCGCGGCGGTCAGGCCGAGCGCCCCGTAGTGGCGCGGCATGAGCTGGCCGTCGGCCATCGAGAGCAGGCCGTAGCAGTGCTTGACGGCGCCCGTGAACTCCGAGCCGCCGTGGTCCTTGAGCACGGGCACGTTCAGCAGCTTGAGGTTCCCGCGGAAGGCGCCGTTCTTCCAGATGCCGCGGCGCAGCTCGACCCGGTTGCCCCCGCGCGTCGTGAAGCAGGGATAGGAGACGGCCCCGAGCCTGCGATAGCCGTTGGCGGCGTGGTCGTCGTCGGCGATGAACCGCGCCCGGATCGGGTCGAGCAGGAACTGCGAGACGCGTGGATCGCGGAAGCAGCCGTACACGAGCCAGGTGAAGCTGTGGCGCGGGTCGTTGGCGTTGGCCTGCACGGACCCGTCGCCGTCGTAAGCGGCGGACGTGTCGCACCGCAGGCTGCCGCGCCCCTGCCCGTTCTCGACGAGCACGACCTCCCCGGCGAAGCCGTCCGGGTGGTCGAGCACGGCCTGGACGATGCCGCGCACGAGGTCGCTGTTCGTCGCTCCGCGGTACTTCCACTGCGCGTTGACCTTGACGAGGACGACGTCCCCGCGGGCGATCATGCCCCCGGGGCCGCTGCGGGCGCCGGCGGTCGCGGAGCGGTGGAACTTGTACCCGCGCGCCCCCAGCAGGTCCAGCAGCGCCTCGACGCCCGCATGGCGGTTGTCGCCCCACGTGAAGGGGTCGGCCGGCATGTTCGTCACCGAGAAGAGGTCGCTGCCGAAGACCGGACCGGCCGCGCGCGCCAGGCCGCCGAGGGGCGCAAGCGCGCCAGCGGCGGCGCCCGCGGCGGCCGCCTTCAGCAGCTGGCGGCGGCTGATGCCCGCCTGTGTATTCTCTTCGGGCTGCGCGGCGCGGCTCACGTCACGTTGGACGCCGCCGGGCCCCGGACGGTTCCGGCGCTCGCGCGCCCGCGTCGCGGTTGCGCTCGACCCAGTCGCGGAGCTCCGCGATGTAGCGCGGCCGGTCGAAGCGCTGCACGGACGCGCGGACCGCCGCCGGGTCGAAGTCGCGCTCGTGCGCCTCGAAGAAGCGCACCGCCGCCACCAGCGAGTCCGCCGTCTGCTCGGGGAAGAGCACGCCGGTGGGCGCGCCCGCAGGCGGCGGCCACGGCGCGTGCGCCCCGGGGAAGCCGGGGTGCGGCACGACCGTCTCGAGCGCGCCGCCCCTGCCGAGCGCGATCACCGGCCGGCCGCTCGCCTGGGCCTCGACCGGCGTGATGCCGAAGTCCTCCTCCGCCGTGAAGACGAAGGCGCGGCACCCCGCGTAGGCCGCGCGCAGCGCGTCGGGGCCGATCCAGCCGAGGAACTCCACGTTCGGTCCGGCCAGAGCGCGCAGCCGCTCCTCGTCCTGGCCGCTGCCGACGATGCGCAGCGGGCGGCCGAGCCGGTTGAAGGCCTCGACCGCGAGATCGACGCGCTTGTACGGCGCGAACGCGTTGACCATCAGGTAGTAACCGCCGCCCCCCTCCCCGGGCGCGAAGGCGGAGAGGTCGACCGGCGGGTAGATCACATCCGCGTCGCGGCCGTAGTACTGGCGGATGCGGCCCGCCACGTGGCGCGAGATCGCGGCGTAGCGGTGCGGGCGCCCGGCCGTCGCCACGTCCCAGGCGCGCATCCTGCCGATGAGCGGCGGGATGAGCCGGCGGTTCCACCACGCGAGCCGCTCCGGGCCGAAGTAGTGCGCGTACTGGTCCCACGCGTAGCGCATCGGCGTGTAGCAGTAGCAGAGGTGCGTCGCGCCCGGCGCGGCGATCGCGCCCTTGGCGACGCAGTGGCTGCTCGAGAGCACGAGGTCGTACCCGCGCAGGTCGAACGACTCCACCGCCGCCGGGTACAGCGGCAGCAGGTGGCGGTAGATGCGGTCGCGGCCGGGGACGCGCTGGATCCAGGACGCGCGGATCGCCATGCGCTCGATCGGCGCCGAGAGGTGGCCGGCGCGGTGCAGCAGCGTGAAGAGCGTCGCCCCCGGGAAGAGCTCGCACATCGCCTCGAGGCACTTTTCGCCCCCGCGCATGCCGGTGAGCCAGTCGTGGACGAGCGCGACGCGCGGGCTCATCCGAGCGCCTCGCGGTAGACGCCCAGCGTGCGGCGCGCCGCCTCGTCCCAGGAGAAGAGGCGCGCGCGCTCGAGGCCGAGGCGCACGAGCCGCTCGCGCAGCGCCGCGTCGTCGAGGACGCGGCAGACCGCCTCGACGAGGGAGTCCTCGTCCTGCGGCGAGAAGTACGCGGCCGCGGGCCCGAGCACCTCCGGCAGGGAGGCGGCCGACGAGGCGGCCACCGGGGTGCCGCAGGCCATCGCCTCGAGCGGCGGCAGGCCGAAGCCCTCGTGGAGCGAGGGGAAGGCGAAGAGCGCGGCGCCGGCGTAGAGCAGCGCGAGGGCCTCCCGGTCCACGGGCGCGACAAAGCGCGCGCGCCCCTGGATGCCGAGGCGCCGTGCCCGCTTCTCCAGTCCGTGGCGCTGGGGCGCGTCCCCGCCGACGGCCACGAGCAGGAGGCCGGGGTAGCGTCGCGCGAGCCGGACGAAGCCCGAGAGCAGCAGGTCCAGGTTCTTGTGCCCCTTGGGGTTGCCGACGAAGAGCACGTAGGGGGCCGCGATGCCGAAGGCCTCCGCCACGTGGGCCTCGGCCTCCCCGGCGGGGCGGGGCCGGAAGATCTCCTCCACGCCGTTGGGGATGACGGCGAGCTTGCCGCGTGCCCGCGGGAAGGCCGCGGCGATGTCGCGCGCCGAGGCGTGCGAGACCGTGATCACGCGGGCCGCGGCGGCGACGGCGCGCCCGATCATCAGGCGCGCGTACAGCCGCGGCAGCCCGCGGTACTCGCGCGCCTGCAGGTGGATCAGGTCGTGGACGGTGACCACGGCCGGGCAGGGCAGGCGCGCCGGCAACACGTAGTGCGGCGCGTGGTAGAGGTCCAGCTGCAGCTCGCGCGCCTTCGCCGCGAGCGCCGTGAGCTCGCGCAGGGAGTACCCGCCGGCGCGCTCGGGCACGAGCCGGACCCGGTCGCCCTGCGGCAGGAGCGCCTCGTCACCGGGGCGGTGGAAGAGCACCCACTCGACGCCGCGCTCGAGCCCGACGAGCCGCTCCACGAGGTTGCGCACGTGCGTGCCGATCCCGTAGTCGGCCGCCTTGCGCGCGTCGACGCCGATGCGCACGCTCACCGCCGCTCCCCTGCCGCCTCGCGATAGACCGCCAGGGTCTCGCGCGCGCAGCGGTCCCAGCTGAAGCCGGCCGCCCGCGCCAGGCCGCGCTCACGCAGGGCGGCGAGCCGCCCCGGGTCGGACGCCAGCTCCGCCAGGCGCGCCGCCAGCAGGGCGGGGTCCCCGAGGGCGAACAGCTCGCCCGCGCCGGCGACCGTCTCCGGCAGGGCCGAGGCGTCGGCCGCGAGCACCGGCGTCCCGCAGGCCATCGCCTCGAGCGCCGGCAGGCCGAACCCCTCGTACGCCGAGGGGACCACCGCGAGCGTCGCCCCGCGGTACAGGGCGGGCAGGTCCGCGTCCGGGACGTAGCCGAGCAGGCGCACGGCCGGCTCAAGCCCGCGGCCGCGGATCCCCGCGGCGATCGCCTCCCCGCGCCAGCCCGGCCCGCCCGCGAGCGCGAGCTGCAGGTCCGCCGCCTCCGGCCGCGTGTGGCGCAGGATCTCGAAGGCATCGACGAGCAGCGGCACGTTCTTGCGCGGCTCGAAGACGCCGACGAAGAGCAGGTAGCGGCCCGTCAGGCCGTGGCGCTCGCGCGCCCGCCGGTCCGCGGCCGCATCCCCCCCGGGCGAGAAGCCGGGGTCGACGCCGTAGGGGACCACCGCGACCTTGCCCGCCGCCCGCGGGAAGCGCTCGAGGATCTCGCGGCGGCTGAACTCCGACCCCGTGATCACCCGCCGCGCCGCGCGGACCGCCCGTGCCGTGAGCGCGGCGAAGAGCAGGCGGTGGGCGCCCGAGACCGCCGCCGGGAAGCGCAGCGGGATCAGGTCGTGCACCGTCGCGACGAGCGGGCACCCGGCGAAGGCCGGGACGGCGAAGTTCGCCGTCCCGTGGAACAGGTCCAGCCGCGCGCGCCGGCAGGCGCCGGGCAGCCGGCCGAAGGTCCACGCGTGGCGGTTGCGCCCAGGGACGACCACGACCTCGCACTCCGGCGGCGCCGCCAGCGGCGCGTCGGCGAAGAGCACGAAGCGCTCCGGCGCCCCGGCGCGCGCGAGCGCCGCGACCAGGTTCGCGGTGTAGCTGCCGATGCCGGTGCGCGGCGCGTTCGCCAGCCGCGCGTCGATGCCGATCCTCATGGAGCGGCGGGCGTTTCCTTCCTGACCTGGATGAAGTGGCGGTACTCCCAGAAGTACAACGCCGCGCTCGCGAGCGAGAGCGCGAGCGTGGCCCAGAGAAAGCCCGAGCCCAGCTTCAGGTATGCGCCGTCGGGCACCCAGCGCGGCCAGACCGGCGCATGCGGGTTGGGCACGACGATGAGGAAGGAGATCGCCGTGATGCTCATCCCCATCTTCCACTTGCCGACCGCGCCCGCCGGGATGACGACCCCCTCCGCGGAGGCGACGCTGCGCAGCCCGGTGACGAGGAACTCGCGTCCGATGAGCAGCGCCGCCATCCAGTCGGAGACGAGTTCGTCGCGCACGAGGGGCAGCAGCGCGGCGGTCACCAGCAGCTTGTCGGCCACCGGGTCGAGGAGCTTGCCGAGCACGGTCACCTGGCCCCGGCTGCGCGCGACGTAGCCGTCGAGCCAGTCGGTCGCCGACGCGAGCAGGAAGATGGCGAGCGCGATCCAGCGGTCCACGGTCGTCCCCTCGTGCACGAGGAAGACCAGCAGCAGCGGGATGAGCGTGATGCGCGCCAGCGTGATCTTGTTGGCGGCGCTCACGGGGTGCGCTCCCGCCGCCACCCGGGAATCTCGGCGTACCGCCAGGGCTCGTTCGTGAAGACGCGGGTCCCCTCGGCGTTGACGAAGGTGTGGATCTGCGGCGTGTTCTCCGGCCGCAGGGCCGCCTTCACGCCGGGGGCGCCGCTCGCGGGGACGAGCCCGGCGTAGCGGCCGTAGTGCTCGAGGACCGTCTTCACGTACCCCTTCGTCTCGGGGAAGGGCGGGATGCCGCCGTACCGGCGCACCGCGTTCTCGCCGGCGTTGTAGGCCGCGAGCACCAGCTTGAGGTCATCGAAGGTGTTGAGCAGGTACTTGAGGTGTCGCACTCCCCCCTCGATGTTCTCGACGGGGTTGAAGGGGTTGCCCACGTTGCGCTCGCGCGCCGTCTCCGGCATCAGCTGCATCAGCCCGAGCGCGCCGGCGCGCGAGATCGCCCGGTTGTCGTAGTTGCTCTCGGCCTTGATGACCGCCTTGACGAGCGCACAGTCGACGCCGTGGCGTTCCGAGAGCCGGGCGATCTCCGCGTCGTACTTCTCGGCGGCGAGCGGCTCGGCCGAGGGAACGCGCGGGGGCGTGCTCCCCGGCACCTTGGCGAAGCGCGGATCGCTCGGGATGTTCGTGTAATGCGTCACGCCGCTCTCGTCCGTGAAGCTGTAGAGCGTCGCCCCGGCGGGGCCGGGCGCGGCGAGCAGGGCGAGCGCCAGCGCGGCGGCGAGCCTCGCGCGCGTCATCCCCGCCCCCGTTTCGTCGCCGGCTGGAAGCGCTGCACGGCGCGGTTGTGCTCCACCAGCGTGCGCGAGAACTCGTGGCTCCCGTCGTTGCGCGCGACGAAATAGAGGTAGTCGACCGGGGCGGGGTGCAGGACCGCGGCGAGGGAGGCGCGCCCCGGGGCGGCGATCGGCCCTGGCGGCAGCCCGCGGACGACGTAGGTGTTGTACGGGCCGGGCGCTGCGAGGTCCCGCTTGCGCAGGTTGCCGTCGAAGCGCTCAATGCCGTAGATGACGGTCGGGTCGGCCTGCAGCGGCATGCCGACGCGCAGCCGGTTGAGGAACACCGCGGCGACGAGCGGGCGCTCGGCCGTGGCGCCGGTCTCGCGCTCGACGATGCTCGCGAGCGTCACCGCCTGCAGCGGGCCGAGCGCGGACGGCGGCGCGCCCAGCGTCAGCTCCGTCCAGACGCGCTGGAACTGGCCGTGCATCGCGCGGATCACCTCGTCCGGCTCGGACGGCAGCGCGAATGCGTACGTCTCGGGGAAGAGGAAGCCCTCCGCGCTCGGCCCCGGGATCCCCAGCGATGCGAGGAACGAGCGGTCGCGCGCGCGGGCGAGGAAGGCGCCGGCGCCACAGACACCGCCGGCCGCCAGCCGCTCGGCGATCTGCTCCAACCGCCACCCCTCGGGAATGGTGACCGTCGCGCTGCGCCCCCTGCCCTCGGCGAGGGCCCGCACCAGTGCCGGGAGGCTATCGCGCGGGTCGAGGCGGTAGTCGCCGGGGCGCAGGGCGCGCTCGAGCCCGGCGAGCCGCGCCGCCAGCACGAACGCGGCCGGGCTCGCGACCGCGCCGGCGTCCCCGAGGGCTCGGGCGATCTGCCGCAGGTCGCTGCCAGTCGCGATGCGCACCTCCACCGGCGCCGTGCCGCGCCCCGCGGGGGCGATGAACAGCGCGTGCGCCACGTACGCGGCGGCGGCGCACCCGACGGCGAGCACCGCGAGGAGCGCCAGCGCCAGCGCGCGCCGCAGCGCCAAGGGCTTGCGGGGGGCGTCAGTCACCGGTGGTGGCCCTCCGCCGGTCGAGGTGGGCCTGGAGGATCAGGACCGCGGCGAGTTGGTCGCGCAGCCCCTTCCGTCGGGCGCGCGAGACGTTGGCCTCGATGAGCGTGCGCTCGGCCTGCACCGTGGTCAGCCGCTCGTCCTCGAGGCACACCCTGCCGGGGAGCACCTCCTCGAGGCGCTTGGCGAAGTCCTGCGCCGCCCCGGCGCTGGGTCCGAGGGTCCCGTCCATGTTGATCGGCAGCCCAACCACAATCAATTCAACAGTATAACGCTCGACAAGGGTTTTGACAGCCTCCACGGCCGCCGCGAGGGGCCGCCCCGCGATGCCCGGGAGGCCGTGCGCCGCCAGCCCCAGCTCGTCGCTGATCGCGACGCCTATCGTCTTCGAGCCCGGATCCAGCCCGAGAATCCTGCCGCTGCCCTGCGTCCCGCTCACGCCGTCACCCGCTCCGCGCCGGCGTAGATGGTCAGCCCGCCGCCGCGGACCTGCCCGATGACGGTGATCCCGGTGCGCGCCGCCAACTCGAGCGCCAGGTCGGTCGCGCTCGAGCGCGAGACGAGGACCGCGACGCCGAGCTTCGCCGCTTTCACCAGGATTTCCGAGGAGATGCGGCCTGTGGTCAGAAGGATCTTGTCTTCGACCGGGATGCCGCGCAGGAAGCACTCGCCATGGATCTTGTCGACGGCGTTGTGCCGCCCGATGTCGTCGCGGAAGAGCACGATGGCCTCCGGGGTGCCGAGCGCGGCGCTGTGCACGCCGCCGGCCTCGCGGTAGAGCGCGGAGCCGGTCAGCAGCGACTGCATGAGGCGGCGGACCGCGGCGACGCCCACGCGCGGGCCGGCGGGCGCCGGGAGGGCCTGCAGGGCGTCGAGCGCGTGAGTGAACGTCGTCCCCTTGCCGCAGCCGGACGTGACCGCGCGGCGCTCGAGCAGCTTCGCCGCGAGCGGGTCGACGCCCGTCGCCTCGACGTCCACGGTGCCGCCATCCGGGGCGACGCGGATCGCGGCGATGTCCTCGCGGCGGGAGACGAACCCCTCCCCCTTGAGGAAGCCGGCCGCCAGGTACTCGAGCGCGTCGTCGGAGGCCAGGAGCGTGATCAGCTCGCGCCCGTTGAGCCGCAGCGTGACGGCCACCTCGCGCGCCACGGCCACCTCCACCGGCTGGAGGGCGCCGTCGCGCCAGACCTGCGCCGGCCGCCGCAGGGCGCGGGGGTGCGGCGCCGTCACGGTCGCTCCGGCGCGCCGGCCTGCGCGGCCGCCAGCTCGGAGGGCGTGTTGACATTGACGAAGCTGCGCAGCCCGGGGTCGGCCGCGGCGAGGTCTCGCTCGGCGACGTGGCGCACGCGCAGGCCCTCCAGCGCGTCGACGACCCGCAGGCGCCCCCCGCGGATCGCGCGCTCGAAGCCGGGCAGGGCGCCGCGGCAGTAGAGGGCGAGCAGCGGCTCCGGCCGGCCGCCGACGAGCGGGACCAGCGCATCGGCGCCCTCGGCGTCGGCGCCGAGGAGCAGCTCGAGGACCGCGGGGGCCAAGTGCGGCATGTCGCACGCGACGCAGAGGACGACCGGGTGCGCCGCGGCGGCGATGGCCGCGTGGATGCCGCCGATCGCCCCGACGTCTCGGTGGACGTCCGGGACCACGCGCAGGCCGAGGTCGGCGTACGGCGCGGGGTCGTTCGCCGAGACGAACAGGTCGTCGACGAGAGGGCGCAGCAGCTCCGCCGTGCGCGCCAGCATCGCCCGCCCGCCGACCTCCAGGAGCGCCTTGTTCGACCCCATGCGGCTGCTCCTGCCGCCGGCAAGGACCGCCGCCGAGCGTCCCGGGAAGCGTGGAGCCCCCGTCGTCGTGCCTGCCATCGCCGCCTTCAAGGCCTCCCGTCCGGGCGGCGGCCGTCCCCGCTTCGCCGGGGGGCGCCGTCCTTGCAAGTTGTCGAGTTTTTTCGTAAAGTTGAAGTTTATCAACCCGGACGGGCGGCCGCAAGGGCCGCTCCCGGCGGAGGGGACAGGGGTGAGCGTAAAGCGCACGGTTGCCGAGATCAACGAGCGGATCAGGAAGGGCCAGGCGGTGGTGATGACCGCCGAGGAGGTCGCCCGCCTCGTCAAGGAGAAGGGGACGCGCAAGGCCGCGGCCGAGGTGGACGTGGTCACCACCGGCACCTTCGGGCCGATGTGCTCCTCGGGGGCGATCATCAACACCGGGCACACCAAGCCGCGGATCAAGATGAAGAAGGCCTGGTTCAACGACGTCGAGGCCTACTGCGGCCTGGCGGCGGTCGACTGCTACCTCGGCGCCACCGAACTGCCGGAGTCCGACCCGGAGAACCGCGTCTACCCCGGCGCCTTTCCCTACGGCGGGGCGCACGTCATCCAGGAGCTGGTGGCCGGCAAGGAGGTGCGCTTCCGCGCCATCGCGTACGGCACCGACTGCTACCCGCGCAAGGAGATCGAGACCACCGTTTCGCTCAAGACGGTCAACGAGGCCTACCTCTTCAACCCCCGCAACTGCTACCAGAACTACAACTGCGCCGTGAACCTCTCGGACCGCACGATTTACACCTACATGGGCGTGCTCAAGCCGAACCTCGGCAACGCCAACTACTGCAGCGCCGGGGTGCTCTCGCCGCTGCTCAAGGACCCGCTCTACCGGACGATCGGGATCGGCACGCGCATCTTCCTCGGCGGCGGCGTCGGCTACGTCGTCGGCCCGGGGACGCAGCACAACCCGGAGGTGCGGCGCCTGCCCTCGGGGGTGCCGGCCGGCGGGGCGGGGACGCTGGCGGTCACCGGCGATCTGCGCGGGATGAGCCCGGAGTTCGTCGTCGGCGTGAGCTTCACCGGCTACGGCGTGAGCCTGGCCGTCGGCCTGGGCGTGCCGATACCCGTGCTCGACGAGGAGGTCATGCGCCACGCCGCCCTCGGCGACGAGGATCTGGTGACGCAGGTGATCGACTACTCCCACGACTACCCGGAGATGGTCGCCCGCAGCCTCGGGGAGGTCAGCTACGCCCAGCTGCGCAGCGGCAGCGTCCAGATCCAGGGACGCGAGGTGCCGACCGTCTCGCTCTCGAGCCTCCCCAAGGCCCGGAAGATCGCCGCCCGGCTCAAGGAGTGGATCGGAGCCGGCGACTTCCTGCTCAGCGAGCCCGCGGCCACGCTGCCGGGCCCGGGGTCGGGGATCGCCATCAAGGCGCTGCACGAGCGCGCCAGGAAGCACTAGGGGGAGCGGACCGTGACCGCGAAGGTTGCCCACAAGATCGTCCTGCACTTCCCGCAGCAGACCTGGGACCGGCCCATCGTCTGCATGCTGGCCAAGGAGTTCGACCTCTGCTTCTCGATCTCCAAGGCGGAGATCACCCACGAGGAGGAGGGGCTGGTCGTGCTCGACCTCTCGGGCGCCGAGAGCGAGTACAAGCGGGGGATCAAGTTCCTCAAGGAGCAGGGGGTGCGCGTCGAGCCGCTCGAGCGCGACGTGACGCGGGTCGAGGCCAAGTGCACGCACTGCGGCGCCTGCCTCGCCGTCTGCCCGACCGAGGCGCTGGATGTCGACCGGGAGACCTGGCTCGTGAGCTTCGACCCCGGCAAGTGCGTGGCCTGCGAGCTGTGCATCGCGGCCTGCCCCCCCCGCGCCATGCAGACAGCCTTATGATCGTTATGGGGCGGGCTTCGGGGTCCTGTCGCTGCGCGCCCCCGTCGGTGCTCGCCTGCGGCTGCGCGCCGCCGGGGGTCCCCCGCTCCGCGCCACCCCTTCGCCCAGCACGTTCAACAAAAGAATTCCCGGATATGGCTCGTGGGAGGCGCGAGGGGTGAAGCCGGTTTATTTGGACCACAACGCGACGACGCCGGTGCGGCCGGAGGTCCTCGAGGCGATGCTGCCGATGTTCCGCGAGGACTTCGGCAACCCCTCGAGCGTCCACACCTGCGGGGGCGTCCCGCGCCAGAGACGGGAGGAGGCGCGCGCCAGGGTCGCCGCCCTGCTCGGCTGCTGCCCGGTGGAGGTCGTCTTCACGTCGGGCGGGACCGAGAGCGACAACCACGCCATCAAGGGGACGGCGTTCGCCCTGCGCGAGAAGGGCACGCACATCGTCACCTCGCGCGTCGAGCACCACGCGGTGCTCCACACCTGCCGCTGGCTGGAGCAGCGCCTGGGCTTCTCCGTGACCTACGTCGGCGTCGACGCCGACGGTCGCGTCGACCCCGCGGCGGTGGCGGGGGCGATCACGCCGCAGACCATCCTCGTCTCGATCATGGCCGCCAACAACGAGAGCGGCACGGTGAACCCGATCGCCGAGATCGGGCGGCTCTGCCGCGAGCGCCGCGTGCTCTTCCACACCGACGCGGTGCAGGCGGTCGGCAAGGTGCCGCTGGATGTCCAAGCGGCGAACGTCGACTTCCTCTCGCTCTCCGGCCACAAGATCTACGGGCCGAAGGGGACGGGCGCCCTCTACATCCGCGAGGGCGTGACCATCGACCCGCTCATCCACGGCGGCGGCCACGAGATCCACCGGCGCGCGGGGACCGAGCACACCTCGGGCATCGTCGGCCTCGGCAAGGCCGCCGAGCTGGCGCGGCTGGAACTGGACGCCGAGGCGCGCCAGCTCACCGCGCTGCGCGACCGGCTCTGGGAGCGCATCCGCGCCGAGATCCCGGACGTGCGGCTCAACGGTCACCCGACGCAGCGGCTGCCGAACACCCTCAACGTCTCGTTCCCGCGCATCGAGGCCGAGTCCGCGCTCATGCTGCTGGACCAGCAGGGCTTCGCCGTCTCCACCGGCTCCGCGTGCTCTTCCGAGGACCAGGAGGCGTCCCACGTGCTCACCGCCATGGGGCGCAGCCCGCTGGAGGCCCGCGGCGCCATCCGCTTCTCGCTCGGCCGTGACAACACGCCCGAGGACATCGAGCGCCTGATGGCCGTGCTCCCGGGGATCATCGCGAAGCTGCGGGCGATGTCGCCGCTGTAGACATCGGGCAGGGTCCGCGGCCGGGCCATCGCCGGCCCCCGCCTACTCCCCGAACGGGTCCTCATTCATCCGCCCGAGCAACCCGTGCCGCGTGCCCTCGACGAAGTGGCCGACGTTCGCGAAGGCCATGTAGAGCCAGCGCGGCATCAGGTCCTCGCGCATCAGCGCCACGGCCTCCGGCGGGATCGGCCGCCCCGCGGCGAGGGCCTCGGCCGCCAGGTCGAGCGAACGGCGCGTCTTCGTGAAGAGTCCCCCGGCGGCCGCCAGGTCCTTGTCCCCGAGCGCCCCGCCGCCGCCGCGGCCCAGCCCGCCGAGCCACGTCAGTCCTGCCTCACGCGCGAACAGGCGGCACATCTCGACCGCCGTGTCGGTGTGACGGGATTCGAGGAACCCGCAGTTGACGAGCGCGGCGACGCTCCTGGGACCGGAGCTGCCGGCCGCGATCCGCATCAGCGCCCGCTTCATGCGCGCCGGCACACCATCCCCGTAGAGCGGGAAGGTCAGGAGCAGCAGGTCGCTGGCGCGAACGTCCGCGAGAAGCGTCGTCTCGGGGGCGAGCGCCCGGCGCCGGACCTCGATGCCGGCTGCGGCGAGCCGGTCGCAGAGGTACGCGCCGAACCGCCAGGAAGAGCCCCTCGCCCCTTTCGGGCTCCCGCAGAGCAGCAGCGCCGACCGGATCGCGGTCACAGAGCCTCCATGCGCGTGAGGATGCCGTCGATTGCGGCGCCGACCCCGGCCGCGCCCTCGCTCCTGGCGAGGCAGCCGGCCTGCCAGCGCAGGCCGTTGAAGTTGAGCGCGTTGCGCCAGACGCGCTGCCGGAACGAGGCCGCGGCCTCCTCGTCGGGACGCTCCTGGATGCCGACGGCGATGATCTCGTACGCCTTGTCCTTCGCCCGCAGCGGATGATGCATCTCGCCGCGGAAGACCCGGAAGAACGGGGTCAGAATGCCGATGGAGCGCTCCATCACGGCCTTCAGGTCGGGGTGGTAGCCGCCGAAGACGACCGGCGTGAAGAAGACGAGCCGGTCGGCGCGCGCGATCTCCCGGGTGATCGGCCGGCAGTCATCGTCGATGACGCAGACCCCCGGCGTTCGAAGCCAGCAGCCGAAGCAGCCCGTGCAGGCCGCGATCTTCCGACCGGCGGGCCGGATGACCGTGGTCTCCGAGTCGCCGCGAAAGCGCCGGATCAGGGCATCGCGCGCCGCCGCGGCGAAGGAGTCCTCGGCGGCGCACGCGTCCAGGATCGCGGTCTTCATCGGGCCTCCCCGCTCGCGGCAGTTCCCTGACGGGCAACGCCAGGCCGCCGCGGCCAGGACGAGTCTAGCGCACCTCGGCACGCGCTTGACAGCCCCGCGCGGCACTCCGAGAATCACGGTCAGGATGGTCAGGACTTCGACGGCCGCCAGGGAGGATCGCGACCCCGCGCGCCTGCGCCTGGAGTTGGGTCGGATCCGCCGCCTCGTCGGCCCGGTGACGCCGGAGCAGCTCCGTTTCGTCGATTGCTTCGCCGGCGTCTCCGTGGCGTTGTTCGTCCCGGCGGCCGGGCACTGCGGCTACGCGATCCAGCCGGCGCACCGCCACCCCGCCTACTCCTTCATCGTGAACTTCGACGACCACGGCTCGTATTCCGTGGGCGGGCGGCGCATCGCGGGCGTGCCGGGGACCGTCTCCGCCCTCTCGCCGCAGGTGCCGCACCAGGAGCACCCCGGGGAGCAGGTGGCGCGCTACATCGCCGTGCTCGTCGCGCCGGAGCTTTTCGAGCGCGTGAGCCGGGCCTATCCGCGGCCGGTCCCGCGGCCGCTGCTCGGACACGGCTTCCCGGCGTCCCCGGACCTCGTGCTCGCGCTCAAGGAGTTCATGCGGGAGTGCGACGACCGCCCCCCCGGCGCGGAGGAGGTGCTCGAGGCGCTGGGCGTGCGGATCGCGCACCTGCTCGTCCGCGGTCTGCTCGGAATCGCCGGCGCCTCGGAACGGGTCGAGCGGCGGGCCGGGGTCGACCGGGCCATCCACCACATGCACGTCCACTACGGCGAGAAGCTGACCGTGGCCGCCCTGGCGGGGCTGGCCGCGATGTCCCCCTCGCACTTCGCCCGGGTCTTCAGGACCGAGACCGGGCGGCCGCCCCTGGAGTACCTGCTGGACGTGCGGCTGGAGAAGGCGCGGCAGCTCCTGCGCGGCGCGGATCTTCCGGTCACGGAGATCGCGCTGCGCTGCGGGTTCGGCACCTCGTCGCACTTCGCCGCGACGTTCCGCCGGCGCTTCGGCACCACCGCGCGGGGCTACCGGGCGACGCTCACCCGCAGCAGTCCGGCGACAAAGAAGGGGCGGATCCCGAAAGACGCGGCCCGGGCCACGGCGTAGCCTCGTTCCCGAGAACAACAGGGAAGGAGAGCGGCGCATGACCAGGGAGGAGATCTTCGCGATGATCCAGGCCCACCCCGTGTTCCACCTCGGGACCGTCGAGGGCGACCAGCCGCGGGTGCGGGCGATGCTCATCTACCGGGCCGATCACGGCGGCATCGTCTTTCACACCGGAAAGATGCGCGACGTCCACCGCCAGCTCCAGGCGCACCCGAAGACGGAACTGTGCTTCGAGGACACGGAGCGGATGATCCAGGTGCGGGTCAGCGGCGAGGCCGAGCTCGTGGAGGACCTCGCCCTGAAGCAGGAGATCGCGGCGCACCCGACCCGGGCCTTTCTCAAGCCCTTCATCGCGGCGCATGGCTACGATCCGCTCGCGGTGTATCGCATCAGGAACCCGGTCGCCACGATCTGGACGATGGCGGAGAACCTGGCGCCGAAGCGCTCGCTCGCGCTCTGAAGCCGGCGACCCGGGGCGCCTCTTGACGGCGTCGGGCGCGGCCGCGAGAATCCCCGGCACCATGGGCGCGCCCGAACACTCGCCGCAGAACTACTTCGGCGCCGGCCGCTCCTCGACCTACGACCGGAAGATCCGCGCCAGCCTCCCGGGCTACGAGGCGCTGCACGCGATGGTCGACGACCTCCTGCGGCAGGCGCTGCCGGCGCAGGCGCGGCTGCTGATCGTGGGCGCCGGCACGGGGATGGAGCTGGTCACGCTCGGCGAGGCGCACCCCGGGTGGAGCTTCACGGCGACGGACCTCTCCGCCGAGATGCTGGCGATCGGCCGGGCCAACGTCGAGGCCGCGGGACTCGCGGACCGGGTGCGGTTCCACCTCGGCCCCGTGCAGGATCTGCCGCCTGATGAGGCGTACGACGCGGCGACGAGCATCCTGATCTCGCATTTCATCAGGGCGCGGGAGGAGCGGGGGCGCTTCTTCGGGGCGATCGCCGCGCGGCTGCGCCCGGGGGCCCCGTTGGTCACCGCGGAACTCGTCGGCGACCGGCAGGACGCGGGTTGCGCGCATCTGCTGGAGGCGTGGAAGGGCCACTACGCCGCGGCCGGCATCCCGCCCCGCGAGGTCGAGGAGGACTTCGCCCGCACCGACGCCACCGTGTCATTCATCCCGGAGGCGGCACTGCTGGCGCTGCTCGCCGGGAGCGGCTTCGCGGACGTCCGCCGCTTCTTCCAGGCGTTCCTCTTCGGCGGCTGGGTGGCGTGCCGGGCGTAGACGCCCGCGCGTTCACTCCTCCCTGCCGGCCTTCGCCACCCGGGCGTGCCCGCCGCTGCCGGATGCGGTACACTCTCGCCCCTGCGGGACGGCAGGGGCCCCGGCGCGGGACCGAAAGGAGCGGCATGGCCGAGGAGAAGAAGGAGCGGTGGCTCAACTGGCTCGCGCTGACGACGGTGATCTTCGCCGTCTGCGCGACGCTCGCGACGTTCAAGGGCGGCGGGTACTCGACGCGCTCGGTGCTCAGCCAGACGCAGGCCTCCGACCAGTGGGCCTTCTTCCAGGCCAAGAGCATCAAGGGCTACCTCTACGAGATCCAGCGCGAGAAGCTGGAGCTCGAGCGCGAGGTCGCGAAGGTCGGCGCGCGCCCCGAGGTGCTCGCGGCCTACGACCGCATGATCGCGAAGTACGCCGAGAAGACGGCGAAGTACGACAAGGAGAAGGAGGAGATCTCCGCCGCCGCCAAGGGCTTCGAGACGACCCGCGACGAGTCCAAGCGCCACCAGGCGGCCTTCGGGATCGCGGTGATCTGGCTGCAGATCACGATCCTGCTCTCCTCGATCGCCGCGCTGATGAAGAAGCGCCCGCTGTACTTCACGGCCCTGGCGATCGGGGCGGCGGGGCTCGTCGCCTTCGCCAACGGCTTCCTGCTCTTCCTCTAGCGCCGCCGGCGCGGCCGTTTCCCCGCCCTGTCGAATGGGGTACACTCCCTCCGCACGCGAGACTGGGTGAACGAGCGATGACCGACGAGAACGCACCGACGGCGCCGGCCGGAGCCGGGCGCCCCGACGTCGACGCCCTCATGGAGCGCGTCCGCGCCGGCGTGGCGGACAAGCTCGCGCGCGGCGTCTGGACGAAGGAGGAGCTCGACCGCGTCGCGCGCCTGGAGCTGCGGGTGCGCGAGCGGGTCGACTTCGGCCCCGACCCGACCGAGGACCTGGCGCTGCTGCACACGCACTGGGACCCGCTCGGGCCGCCGCGCTTCAGCTCCCACCGCGGGGCCGTCGGCCGGCTGATCGTCCGCGCCAAGGGGCTGCTCTACAAGCTCGTGCGGCCGTTCGCGACCGTCGCGCTCCAGCGCCAGACCGACTTCAACAGCGCGGTCATGCGGCTGCTCACCGGCGCCACGCTCGGCGTGCGGCCGCTCGAGGAGAGCCACGAGGCGCTGCTGCTCAAGCACGACGAGCTCGAGCGCAGCCACCTCGAGCTCAACGCCCGCTGCGGCGAGCTGCTGGCGGAGGTGCGCCGCCTGCAGGCGCGCCTCGAGTCGGTCGAGCGCGCGGGCCTCGCCCCGGAGGCGATCGCCGCGCCGCGCGCGGTCCCGGCCGCCGGTCCCTCGCCGCTCTCGTACCTCGCGTTCGAGGAGAAGCACCGCGGCCCCGGCGAGGCGGTCAAGGAGAAGCAGCGGCTGTACGTGCGCCACTTCGCCGGCGCCCCCGGCCCGGTGCTCGACGCCGGCTGCGGGCGCGGCGAGTTCCTCGAGCTGCTGCGCGAGGCGGGGATCGCCGCCTCGGGCGTGGACGCCGACCCCGAGATGGCGGCGCGCGGCCGGGAGAAGGGCCTCGACATCGCGGTCGGCGATCTCTTCGCGCACCTGGAGCGGCTCCCGGACGGCGCCCTCGGCGGGCTCTTCGCGGCGCAGGTGATCGAGCACCTGACGACGGCGGAGCTGGTCGCCTTCGTGCGCCTGGCCCACGCCAAGCTCGCGCCCGGCGGGCGGCTCGTCGCGGAGACCATCAACCCGACGAGCCTCGCCACCTTCTCCGGCGCCTTCTACCTCGACCTGACGCACACCCGCCCGGTGCACCCCGAGGCGCTGCGGTTCCTCCTCGAGGCGACGGGCTTCACCGCGGTGGAGCTGGAGTTCACCTCGCCGATCCCGGACGCGATGAAGCTGCAGCCGATCGACGTCGCGCACTGGCTGCGCGACGCGGACCGGGAGTTCGTGCGGCTGGTCAACGACAACTTCGGCCGGCTCAACGGCCTCGTCTACGGCCCTCAGGACTATGCTGCGGTGGCCACGCGCTAGCGGAGTGCGGTGAAGCAGCCGACGCTGGCGTTCGTCGTCCCGTGGTTCGGCGACGAGGTGCGCGGCGGCGCGGAGCTGCAGGCCTGGGAGACCGCGCGCGAGCTCTCCCGCCGCGGCTGCCGCGTCGAGGTGCTGACGACCTGCGCGCGCTCGTTCCTGCACCGCTGGGACGAGAACGTGCACCGCCCCGGCGCGAGCGAGCGCGAGGGCGTGACCGTGCGCCGCTTTCCGGTCGACCGGCGCGACGAGGCGCGCTTCGGCGCCGCGACCCGGGCGCTGCACGGCGGCGCGCGCCCCACGCTGGCGGTCGAGCACGATTTTGTCGCCGAGAACATCAACAGCGCCGCGCTGTACCGCTTCATCGCCGAGAACGCGGAGCAGTACCTCTTCGTCTTCACGCCGTACCTCTACGGCACCACGCTCGCCGGCGCCGCGGTGCGCCCCGACCGCAGCCTGCTGATCCCCTGCCTGCACGACGAGCCGTACGCGTACCTCGAGGCGGTGGCCCGCACCTTTCGCGGCGTGCGCGGCTCGCTCTTCTTCACGCCCGAGGAGGCGGCCCTCGCCCGCCGCGTCTGCGGCGGCGCCGAGCCGCCCGGGCGGGTCACCGGCGGCGGGCTCGACACGCACCTGCGGGGCGAGGCCGCGCGCTTCCGCGGCGCCTCCGGGGTCGACGGCCCCTACCTGCTGTACGTCGGGCGCCTCGACGAGGGGAAGAACACCCATGTCGCCATGGCCTACGCCGGCGCCTGGGCGCGCCGCCGCGGCGGCGGGGAGCGGCTCGTGCTCGTCGGCGGCGGCCCGCTGGCGATCCCCGACGATTCCGCGCTCGTCGCCGCCGGCGTGCTCGACGAGCAGGGGAAGATGGACGCGTGCGCCGGCGCCCTCGCGCTGTGCCAGCCGTCGGTGAACGAGAGCTTCTCGCGCGTGGTCATGGAGTCGTGGCTCAACGAGGTGCCCGTGCTCGTGCACGCCGACTGCGCGGTCACGGTGGGCCACTGCCGCCGCAGCGGGGGCGGCCTGTGGTTCCGCGGCTTCCTCGAGTTCGCGGAGGCCGCCGACCTGCTGGCGGGCGACGAGGCGCTGCGCCGGCGGCTCGGGCAGGCCGGGCGCCGCTACGTGCTCGCCGAGTGCTCCTGGGACGTGGTGTGCGGCCGGATCGTGCGCGCGGTGGCCGAGCTCACCGGCGAGCGGCTCGCGGTCGGCGGCTAGACAAGGAGGAGTCGTGCACGTTCGTCACGCGATTGCCAGGTCTCTTCGGGCCGGCGCCTGCGCGCTCGCCCTCGCCGCGCTTGCGGCGCCGCTGGGCGGCGCGAGCGCGCTGGCCCAGGAGAAGAAGGTCTCGCTCTCCTTCACCGGCGAGCTGCTCAACCGGATGGCAACGGACACCGGGGGCGAGCAGACCGCGGAGATCGTCGACCGCATCCTCGGCCTCTCGCCGGATCTGGTCAACGTGCGCCTGCAGCGGACCTCGGGCAGGATCGCCCTGTTCCTCACGACGCGCGCGGACGAGGACGTCCCGGTCGACTTCCAGTTCACGCTCGACAAGATGGTGTACTACCGCATGCGCACCGCCGGCGGCGACGCCGAGGGCATGACGCAGGCGGTCCAGGAGGCGAAGGCCCGCGAGCCGCTGCTGCTCGCCGTTTCCTTCCGCCAGCACGGGGTGTACGCGGTGGTCGACTGCACCGTTGATCTGCGCCCCGCGCTCGCGGCGGCGCGGAAGGTGCGGGAGCGACGGGAGGCCGAGGCGCGCGCGGCCGCCGAGGCGCGCGCGGCCGCTGCGGCCAAGGAGGCGGAGGAGACGCGG
>DATDCY010000357.1 GCA_036524115.1 bacterium
CGACCTGCGGATAGCGGGCCGCCAGCTCGCCGCCGAAGCGGTTGACCATGCAGCCGGCGACGACGACGGTGCGCCCCGCGCGACGGCCCTTCCAGCGGACGGCATCGGCGATCGCCTCGTGCGACTCCTCGACGGCGGGGCCGATGAAGGCGCAGGTGTTCACGAGCAGCAGGTCGGCGCGTTCCAGGTCGGGGACGAGCCCCCAGCCCCCGGCACCGAGGCCGCCGACGAGGTACTCGGTGTCGACGAGGTTCTTCGAGCAGCCGAGGCTGACGACGCCTGCGAGCGGGATGCGGCGGGTTCGTGCCATGCGCGGGAGTATAGCCGAGGGACGCCCGGGTGCGGTTGCCCGGGGCCCCGGGGGCGGGTGCACGTCGATTGAATCGAGTGCTAGAGTGGCGATCAGTCGCAGGCTGCGGGACGCAGCCCGGAGGAGGAACGGATGAAGCGGAGGATGTACGCGACAGTTCGGCGTTACGAGGGAGTGAAGGATCCCGCGGCGGCGGCGCGCCAGGTGGACGAGACGTTCGTCCCGTTGATCTCGGCGCTGCCGGGCTTCATCGAGTACTACTGGATCGACCTGGGCGAAGGGGCCATGATCTCGGTGTCGATCTTCAAGACGCTGTCGGACGCCATCCACGCGAACAACCAGTCGCGCGTCTGGGTCAAGGAGCACCTGGCGTCGGTCCTCTCGCCGGCGGCGCGCATCGAGGCCGGCACCATCGTCGCCCACAAGGCGCACGCCTAGCGCGCGGCCGCCATCGCCCGGGGCTCCGGACTACAGCCGCGCCACGCGCGCCTCGTCCGGGTGCACAGGCGTGCAGTACGGGCCCTCGCCGGCGCAGCCGCGACACTCGGACTGCAGCGTGGTGTGCGTGATGGCGAAGCGCTCGTGCAGCAGCCCGTTCACCTCGTCGAGGACGGCGTGCGCGTCGCGCCCGGCGGCGCTGTCGACGGTCAGGTGGGCCGACAGTGCGCGGATGTGCGAGCAGAGGCTCCAGATGTGCACCCGGTGGAAGTCGGCGACGCCCGGCACGCCGCGCACCGCCGCGACGACGCCCTCGACGGAAATGCCCGCGGGGACGCCCTCCATGAGGATGTGCAGCGACTCGCGCACCAGGCCGAACGCGCCCCAGAGCAGGAGCAAGCCGATCGCGAAGCCGAGGATCGGGTCGACGAGCGTCCAGCCGGTCGCCCAGATCACCGCGCCGCCCGCGACCACGGCGACGGAGGCCAGCAGGTCGCCGAGCACGTGCAGGTAGGCCCCGCGCACGTTCAGGTCGTCGTGGTGGTGGCCGTGCAGGAGCCGCGCGACCACGGCGTTCGCGGCGAGCCCGACGAAGGCGACGCCCATCATCCCCTCGACGCGGATCGGGCGCGGGTGGTGCAGCCGCTCCCACGCCTCGTAGAAGATCCACGCGGCGATCAACCCGACCGTCAGGCCGTTGACGAGCGCCGCCAGGATCTCGCCGCGGTGCAGACCGTACGAGTGGCGGTCGTCGGCCGGGCGCGCCGCGAGGACGAGCGCGGCGTACGACAGCCCGAGGGCGGTCGCGTCGAAGAGCACGTGCAGCGAGTCCGAGAGCAGCGCCAGCGACGCCGACCAGATGCCGCCCGCCAGCTCGGCGGCGAAGACGCCGAGCGTGAGCGGGATGGCCAGGCGCAGCCGCCGTGCCGAGGAGTTCGTGCCGCCGCCGCTCCCATTCCGGTGGTCGTGCCCGTCGCCCTGCCCGCAGGTGCCATGCCCGTGCCGATGGTGCTGCGACATGGCGATACCGTGCCCTGCCTCCGCGGGGGTGTCAACCCAGGGGCGCCGCGGGCCGCGCGGCCTTATAATCTCCAGTATGGAGCGGAGAGACTTCCTCAAGGCCGCGGCCCTCGCCGCAGGGGGCGTCGGGCTGGCGGCGTGCGACTCCGATCTGCTCGACGTCTTCAACAAGGGGGAGGAGCAGCTCTGGGGGATGAACGTGCACCCGGTCGGCGGCGCGCTCTTCGACGCGCAGGTGGAGACCCTGCGGCTCCTCGGCGTGCGGCAGGTCCGCATCACCCTCGGTTTGGAGACCGACCTCGCCGGCCCCTACCTGCGAGCCTTCCCCGCCGAGTACGTCGGGTTGCTCGATCGGTTCGGCCGGGGGGTCCCCGACGCGGCGGCCTGGCCCGGCCTGGTGCGCCGCGCCGTCCAGCGGGCGCCCGGCCTGTTCTGCTACGAGGTGCTCAACGAGCCCATGGCGCTGTCGCCGCGCGTCTACGTCGAGCAGTACCTGCGGCCGGCCTACGATGTCATCAAGGGGATCAACCCCGCGTACCGGGTCGCCGCGGCGGCGCCGACGGGCACCTCGGACGGCAGGCTCTACTTCTACCAGATGTCGTCGGCCGGGGCGGACCGCTGGTGCGACTACCGCGCCGCGCACCTGTACCTCGACAACCCGGAGGTCTACCTCAAGGGGACCGACCGCCCGTTCCTGATCACCGAGACGGGCGTCGAGGACCCGGCGCGCCACGTGAACTGGTGGGCGAAGACGATGACGCACATCTCCGGCGTCCTCGAGACCGACCGGCTCTACTTCTACGCGCTGGCCACGACGCCCGACACCGGCTGGGCGATCATCTCCAGCCGCTCGAGGGCGGGCCGGGCCGTAGTGCTCAGCCCGCTCTACGACTACATCAGGGCCAAGTACGGCCCGAGATAGCGGCGCCCGCCGCTAACGGAAGAACGCGACCTTAGCTGCGCCTGTCAGGGGGGTCGAGGTTTCCCCGTCCAGCCAGGCGCGGTACTCGGCGAAGCTCGCGGCGAACTGCTCCGGCAGCCGCTCCGCGCGCGGGAAGGCCTCGGTCACGGGGTTCACCCACGTGCCGGCGCGGCGCACCCGGTAGTCCAGGTGCGGGCCGGTCGCCAGGCCGGTGGAGCCGACGTAGCCGATGACCTCCTTCTGCCGCACGTGGTCGCCGACCTTGAGGCCCGCCGCGAAGCGCGAGAGGTGCAGGTAGCTGGTCTCGTAGCTGCCGCCGTGGCGCAGGGTGATCCGGTTGCCGCTCTCCACGTCGCGCCCCTTCTGGGTCACCACGCCGTCGGCCGGCGCCCAGACCGGGGTCCCCTCCGGCGCGGCGAAGTCGACGCCGAGGTGGGGCCGGACGCGCTTGAGCAACGGGTGCAGGCGCGCGCCGGAGAAGCCGCTGCTGATGCGGGTGTAGGAGATCGGCGAGCGCAGGAACGCGGCGCGCACCGAGCGCCCCTCGGCGGTGAAGTAGTCGCCGCGCGCATCCGGCCAGGGAAAGAAGTAGGCCGCGTGGCGATCGTCGTGCTGGCGGTACTCGGCGGCGAGGATGCGGCCGTACTGCACGAAGCGCCGGTCCCGGTAGACCTTCTCGACGACGACGCGGAAGGAATCGCCCGGCTGCAGCTCGTGGGCGAAGTCGATGTCCCAGGCGAAGAGCTCGGCGAAGGCCTGCGTCAGCGCGTCGTTTTCGCCGGCGCGGTCCATCGCCTCGAAGAGCGAGGTGCGAATCGACCCGCGGACCTCCGCGACCCGTGTCTCGGCCGGCAGCGCCTCCAGTTCCGTGGTCCAGCCGCCGGGCGTCGAGCGCAGCACGAGCGCCTCCAGCGGGCTCTTCTCATAGGTCAGGCTCACGAGGTCGCCCCCGGGGTCGAGCACCGCAGTGAAGCGGTCGCCGGCGCGCAGGCGGCGGAAGTCCAGCGCCGGCGCGAGTCGCTGCGTGATGTGTGGGATGAGCTGCGGGTCGAGGCCTGCGAGGGCGAGGTTCTCGGTGAAGCCGACGCCCGCCCGGATCACCCCGCGGACCGTGCGCAGGTCGGCGCGCGTCGCGTCTCGTGGCGTGCCCGCCGCGGGCGCCTCCGCCGCCGGCCGGGCCGCGCCGGGAATGCCGGCGGGCAGCTCCGGCAGATTGTCCCGCGCGGCCGCGAGCAGAACGACGCAGACCGTGGAGAGGGCCACGTTCCCGCCCCAGCGGAGGAGGCGGCGGCCGAGGCCCTCACCGGGCCGGCGGATCGGCAGCAGCGACATGGCCCGGAATCATACGGAAGCCCCGTTTGGGCTGTCAATGTGAGGGACGTCACAATGCTCCGCGCGTGTGCATGGGGCCAGCAGAGCAGCCAAATGACAGCCTGCTCTCTTGGTCCGCGCCGTGCGCGCGGACGTGGGCCTCACATGAGGCTCAGGGGGCCGACGTCGATCAGTAGGTGCACGCCGGCGCGGCGCGCCTGGTCCTGCAGGCGCGCCTGGAGCGCGCGCAGGGGGCCGGTCGCGGCCTCCAGCGGACGCGTCTTGACGAGGATCTGCGAGCGCCAGCGGTTGCGCAGCTTCTCGAGCGGCGCCGGGACCGGGCCGAGGACGTGGCAGGAGCCGCTCCCGATGGCCGGGCCCAGCGCCTCGCGCACCGCGGCGGCGATTGCA
The DNA here is from genome assembly GCA_036524115.1 of bacterium. Lineage (NCBI taxonomy): Bacteria > bacterium. The sequence continues at coordinate 4,413 of DATDCY010000357.1, forward strand.
TCGGCGGCCGACGCCAGCCGCCCTGGCTCCGGCCCGTCGATCCGCAGCGCCACCAGTTCGAAGAAGGGCGGGTAGTCCAGCTCCCGGCGGAACGCGGTCTCCTGGGCATAGAAGGACTCGTAGTCATGGCACCGCGCGGCGGCGAGCGCGTAGTGCCCGGGCTGGCGGGTCTGCACGAGCACGAGCCCCGGGCGGTCGCCGCGGCCGGCGCGGCCGGCCACCTGCGCGACGAGGGAGAACGCGCGCTCGGCGGCGCGGAAGTCGGGGAGGTTCAGCAGCAGGTCGGTGGAGACGACGCCGACGAGCGTCAGCCGCGGGAAGTGCAGTCCCTTGGCGACGAGCTGCGTCCCGACGAGGATGTCCGCGCGCCCGCTCTCGAAGTCGGCTATGAGGCGGGCGCCCGCGCCCTTGTGCGCGGCGGTGTCGCTGTCCAGGCGCAGCACCGCGCGCCCCGGGAACGCTGCGCGGATCTCCTCCTCCAGGCGTTGGGTCCCCGAGCCGGCCAGCCGCAGCGCCGGCTCTCCGCACGACGGGCAGGTGTCGGGCGCCGGGACACGGTACCCGCAGTAGTGGCAGCGGTGGACGCGCTCCGGCGCGTGGAAGACCAGCGAGACGCGGCAGTTCGGGCACGTCATGCCCGCGCCGCAGGCCCGGCACTGGGTGTGGGGCGCGAAGCCACGGCGGTTGAGGAAGAAGAGGACCTGGTCGCCCCGCGCCAGCGCGTCTGCCGCGGCGTCCAGCAGCGGCGGCGCCAGCAGCGGCGGTGCCCCGCGGCGCGCGCCCGGGGCCGGCCGCGGCGCCTCGTGCTCGCGCAGGTCCACGATCTCGACCGCGGGCAACGGCAGGCCGGTGTAGCGCTCGGGCAGGCACAGCAGTTCGTAAGCGCCGGTGTCCGCGAGCTGGCGGCTCTCGAGGCTCGGCGTCGCCGACCCCAGGATCACGGCGGCGCCGCATCGCGCGGCGCGCTCCACCGCCGCGTCGCGGGCGTGGTAGCAGGGCGTGTCCTCCTGCTTGAAGGAGGAGTCCTGCTCCTCGTCGACCACGACGAGGCCGAGCCGCGGCAGCGGCGCGAACAGCACCGAGCGCGTGCCGACCACGGCGCGCACCTCCGCGCCGCGCAGCGCCCGCCAGAGGTCGTATTTCTCGCCGTCGGAGAGCTGGTGGTGCCAGACCGCCAGGGGGAAGGGCAGCCGCTCGCGCAGGTGGCGGATGAGCTGGACGGTGAGGGAGACCTCGGGGACGAGCAGCAGCGCCTGGCGGTCGGCGGGGAGAGCGCGGATAGCCCGCAGGTAGATCTCGGTCTTGCCGCTGCCCGTGACGCCGTGCAGCAGCAGCGGGCGGCCGCCGCCGCCGAGCGCCGGCAGCACGCGGGCGAACACCTCCGCCTGGCCGGTGGTCAGCGGCGCCGGTTCCGTGGGCTCCGCGGGCGGTGCCAGGATCCCGCGCCAATTCGATGTTGTTCACGACCACGACGTCGGGCAGGTATTTCAGGAACTTCGCGGTCTTGTCGAAGAAGGCGCTGTCGTATTCGTCCCCCTCGATCACGAAGTCGCGCCCGCCGCCGATCCGGTAGCTGCTCTCGAAGTTCTCGGCGATCCCGCCGATGAACACATTCGGATCCGCGCCGCCGTGCGCCAGCAGCCACCCGGCCAGCGAGGTCGTCGTGGTCTTTCCGTGCGTGCCGGTGATGACGATGGAGCGCGCGGCCCAGAGAAAATGATCGCGCACGGCTTCGGGCAGCGAGCAGTACCGGATCTTCCGGTCGAGGACTTCTTCGAGCTCCACGTTGCCGCGCGAGATCGCATTGCCGATGACGACGAGGTCGAGGTCGCCCGTAATGTTCGCGGCGTTGTATCCCTGGAACGTGGTGATGCCCTGCTCGACGAGAAAGTCGCTCATGGGCGGATAGACGTTCTGATCCGACCCGCGCACGTCGTAGCCCTTGCTCTTCAACAGCGCGGCCAGCGTGGCCATCGCGGTGCCACAGA
>DATDCY010000358.1 GCA_036524115.1 bacterium
CGCGGGCCTGGCGCACGGCCTCCGCGTCGAGGTCGACGCCGAGCACCCGGGCGCCGTGCGCGGCCGCCGGCAGCGAGAGGTTGCCGAGGCCGCAGCAGAGATCGAGCACCTTCGTCCCCGGGCGCGCCTCCGCCATCTCGAGGGCGGCGGCGACCAGCGCGCGGTTCTGCTCGAGATTGACCTGGGTGAACGTCGCCCCGGTCGTCACCAGGGCGTCCTCCCCGGGGCCGAGCGGCAGGGCGAGGGGGGCGGCGGACGGCCCGCCCGCGTCGATCGCGACGCCGGCCGCGTCGCCGGCAGCGCGCAGCGCCAGTTGCAGGGCCGGCGGCAGATCGAGCGGCGCCCCGCCAGGCTCGCTGACGGAAAGGCGCACCGCGGCGCCGTCCCAGCCGGTGTCGGCGCGGACCTCGCTTCCGGCGGGGATCGTCCCGCGGCAGGCGCGCATTGCGGCCGCCAGCGCCGCCAGCGCCGCGTCGAGCGAGGGGTGGAGCACCGGGCAGGAGGCAACGGGGACGACGCTGTGCGAACCGGCCCGGAAGAACCCGAGCACGACGTCGCCCCCTGCGCGGACCGCATGCAGCCGAGCGCGGTGCCGGTAACCGTACTCGCGCGGCGAGGGGATGACGGCCGGCACGGGCGGCGGCTCGAGACGGCCGATGCGCCGCAGCGCATCCTCGACGACCGCACGCTTGGCGGCCAGCTGCGCGCGGTAGGCGACGTGCTGCCAGGCGCAGCCGCCGCAATCGCCGAAGAGCGGGCAGGGCGGCTCCACGCGGTCGGGCGAGGGGACCACGACCCGGAGCACCCTGGCCCGGCAGTATCTGCTGCGGTCCTCGACGATTGCGGCCTCGACGACGTCGCCCGGGGCGGCGAGCGGGACGAAGACCGCCTTGCCGCCGATGTGCCCCACGCCGTCGCCGCCGCCGGCCAGACGCTCGATGCTTAGGGTCTGCCGCCCCGTGCGCGCGTGTCCATGCCGTTCCCGCCTCACGGGTCGATTCTAGCGGATCGGGCGCAGCATCTCCCGGCTGGTCCGCCGGAGTCGATGTAGTATGCTCGGTCAAGGAGGCGTCGGCATGCCGGATCAGGCGGAAGGAAGCAAGCTCGCGCGGTTGGAGGCGGCGCTCGCGGCTACGGGCGGCTGCCTCGTCGCCTACTCGGGCGGCGTCGACAGCACCTTCCTGCTCGCGGTCGCGCGCCGCGCGCTCGGCGATCGCGTAGTCGCTGCGACGGTGCGCACGCTCGTTCACGCGCCCGGCGAGGCCGAGGAGGCGCACCGGCGGGCGCAGGCGCTTGGCGCGCGGCACGAGACCATCGACCTCGACCTGGATGCGCACCGCGAGGTGCTGGCCAATCCGCCGGACCGGTGCTACCTCTGCAAGCGCCTGGTCTTCACCGCCCTGCGCCGCCGCGCGGACGAGCTGGGACTGCCGGTCCTCGCCGACGCCACCCAGGCGGACGACCTGGGCGAGCGGCGTCCGGGGCTGCGCGCGCTGCGGGAGCTGGGCGTCGCCAGCCCGCTGGCTGAGGTCGGGCTTGGCAAGGCCGAGATCCGGGCCCTGTCGGCGCAGCTCGGCATCGAGGGCGCCGACCGGCCGTCCGCGCCCTGCCTGGCGACGCGGGTGCCGTTCGGCGAGCCGATCACGCGGGAGCGGCTCGCCCGCGTCGCGGCGGCGGAGCACGCGCTCGCGGGACTGGGGTTCGCGGCGCTGCGGGTGCGCGACTACGGCGAGCTGGCGCGGATCGAGGTGCGAGCCGCCGACCTGGAGCGGGCGGCCGGCCCGGCGCTGCGGTCGCGCATCGTGGAGGCGCTCCGGGCCGTCGGGTACCGCTACGTGACGCTGGACCTGGAAGGCTATCGCACGGGGAGCATGGACAATGCCGGAGACGCGCCATGACCCCGGAGCCTGCACCGGAACAGGAAGGAGCAAGGCCCATGAGCACCGATTACGAGATCATCATCATCGGCGGCGGCCCCGCGGGGCTCACCGCGGGCATCTACGCCGCGCGGGCGCGCCGCAAGACGGTCCTCCTCGAGAAACACGGCACCGGCGGCCAGATGGCGCTGACCTGGGAGGTCGAGAACTACCCCGGCGTCGAGAAGATCAACGGCTACGAGCTCGGCCAGCGCATGGAGCAGCAGGCGCGGAGCTTCGGGCTGGAGATCCGCAGCGCCGACGTCACCGGCATCGCCTCCGCCGCCGGCGTCCATCGCGTCGGCACCAGCGAGGGGGAGCTGACCTGCCGCGCTCTCGTCCTGGCTGCCGGCGCCCGCCACAACCGGCTCGGCGTTCCCGGCGAGGCGGAGTTCACCGGGCACGGCGTGTCGTACTGCGGCACCTGCGACGGCGCCTTCTACCAGGGGGTGCCGGTGGCTGTGGTCGGCGGGGGCGACACGGCGCTCCAGGAGGCGCTCTTCCTGACGCGCTTCGCGAGCCGGGTCTTCCTCGTGCACCGCCGCAACGAGTTTCGCGCCGCGAAGTGCCTGCAGGAGCGCGTCGCCGCAGAGCCGAAGATCGAGCCGGTGCTCGAGTCAGTGGTGGAGCGGATCGAGGGCGGGGCTGCGGTGACCGGGGTCGCGTTGAAGAACGTGAGGACCGGCGCCGCGAGCCACCTCGCTGCGGAGGGGGCCTTCATCTTCGTCGGCACGACGCCGAACACGGAGTTCCTCGCCGGTTTCGTCCCGCTGGACGCGCAGGGCTTCATCCCGACGACGCCGAACCTCGAGACGCCCGTGCCGGGCGTGTTCGCCGCCGGGGACTGCCGCGTCAAGGCGCTGCGCCAGATCTCGACGGCGGTCGGCGACGGCGCCCTGGCCGCGACGATGGCGGACGACTACCTCTCGCAGTAGACGGCAAGTCAGCCAGCGACGCCTCGATCGCGAATGGGAGTGATTGCCGGTTGCGTCGGGGGTGATAGCGGCGATACCCGCGCCAGAGGGGGCGGAGCCCCCATGGAAGCGCCCGCGAGCGCGCTGGAGCGGTCGAATGCAGGGATCGGGCGCTGATGGGCCGTTCTGGGCGGTCTGTGCACTACGCGTGGGCGATCGTTGTCGGCGGGACGCTGACGACCTTCGCCGCCCTCGGCCTCGGCCGTTTCGCGCTCGGGATGCTGCTGCCGGCGATGTCGGCCGACCTCGGCCTCGGCTACGCCCGCATGGGCTGGGTCGGCACCGCGAACTTCGTCGGGTACCTGATCTCGGTGCTCGCCAGCGGCGTCGTGGCGGCGCGCATCGGCCCGCGGCGCATGGTCGTCGCGGCGCTTGCCGTCGCCGGGCTTTCCCTTGTCGCCCTCAGCCGCGCACGCTCGCTCGAGGCGGTCCTCGTGCTCTACTTCCTCACGGGGCTCGGGAGCGGCGCGGCCAACGTCCCGGTGATGTCACTCGTCGCCGCCTGGTTCGGCAGCCGCTCGCGCGGGCGCGCCGCCGGCTTCATCGTCAGCGGCAGCGGCTTCGCGATCCTGCTCTCGGGGTGGCTGATCCCGCTGCTCAACCGGCAGCATGGCGCCGGCGGCTGGCGCGCGAGCTGGTTCGCGCTCGCGCTGATCGTGCTGGCCGTCGCCGTGATCGACGCGATCGTGCTGCGCGACCGCCCGGCGGACAAGGGGCTGGAGCCGCTCGGGGGCCCCGCGGCGGCGTTCGAGCCGCCAGCCCACCACCCGCACGGCATCCGCGGGGTGCTGCGGCGCGGCGCCCTCTGGTACCTCGGCCTGCTCTACTTCCTCTTCGGCTTCACCTACGTGATCGCCGCCACGTTCATGGTCACCTCGCTCGTGCGCGACCGCGGCTTCCCCGAGTCGGTCGCCGGCACCTTCTGGTCCGCGGTCGGCGCGCTGAGCCTGCTCTCGGGGCCGATATTCGGCACCCTCTCGGATCGCATCGGGCGCCGGGGCGGCCTGGCGATCGTCTTCGGCCTGCAGGCCCTCGCCTACGCGCTCTTCGCCTCCGGGCTGCCGGGGTGGTCGCTCGCCCTCGCCGTCGGCTGCTACGGCGTCACCGTCTGGAGCGTGCCCTCGATCATGACCGCCGTCGCCGCCGACCTGGCGGGCCCGCGCAACGCCGCCGCGGCCTTCGGCTTCATCACCTTCATCTTCGGCCTCGGCCAGATGGCGGGGCCGGTCGTCGCGGGGGTCCTCGCCGAGCGCTCCGGGCACTTCGCCTCGAGCTTCGCGCTCTCCGCGGCGCTGGCCGCGCTGGCGGCCGGGCTGGCGCTGCTGCTGCGCGTCGGGCACCGATCGGGAGCGGACCGGCCCGGAAGGGACTGACGCGGGTCCGGACGCGCCCAGGCGCCCGCGCATACCGCGCGCCCAAGGCGCTTTGTGCTATTCTGACCCGACGCACTGACATTGCGAGGTTGATACGATGCGCAGCGACCTGATGAAGAAGGGCGTCGAAAAGGCGCCGCACCGCTCCCTGATGAAGGCCGTCGGCCTCACGGACGAGGAAATTGCGCGGCCGCTCGTCGGCATCGCCAACTCCTGGAACGAGATCGTCCCCGGGCACACGCACCTGCGCGACATCGTCGACGCGGTCAAAGCCGGCGTGCGCCTCGCCGGCGGCACGCCGCTGGAGTTCGGCGTGATCGGCGTCTGCGACGGCCTGGCGATGAACCACCTCGGCATGAAGTACTCGCTCGCCAGCCGCGAGCTGATCGCCGACTCGGTCGAGGTCATGGTCACCGGCCAGCCCTTCGACGCGCTGGTGCTCGTCCCCAACTGCGACAAGATCATCCCCGGGATGCTCATGGCGGCGCTGCGGCTGAACATCCCGGCGATCGTCGTCTCCGGCGGGCCGATGCTCGCCGGCCGCCGCGGCGGCAAGGCGGTCGACCTGATCTCCGTCTTCGAGGGGGTCGGCGCGGTGAAAGCGAAGAAGATGAGCGCCGCGGACCTCGCCGAGCTGGAGGACTGCGCCTGTCCGACCTGCGGCTCCTGCTCGGGGATGTTCACCGCCAACTCGATGAACTGCCTCACCGAGGCGATCGGCATGGGCCTGCCCGGCAACGGCACGATCCCCGCGGTCACCGCGGCGCGCCGGCGTCTCGCCAAGAAGGCCGGCATGCAGGTCATGGAACTGCTGCGGCGTGACATCCGGCCGCGCGACATCGTGACGAAGAAGGCGATGGCCAACGCGATCGCGGTCGACATGGCGCTCGGCGCCTCCTCGAACACCGTGCTGCACCTGCCGGCGATCGCGAAGGAGGCCGGGTTCCGGCTCGACCTGGAGACGTTCAACAAGGCCGCCCGCGCGGTGCGGCGCCTCTGCGACATCTCGCCGGCCGGGCCCTGGCACCTCGAGGACGTGGACGCCGCCGGCGGCATCCCGGCGGTGATGGCCGAGCTGGCGAAGGGCGGGCAGATCAACCGCTCCACGATGACGGTGAGCGGCAAGCGCACCGGCGAGTTGCTCAAGGCCGCGAACCTGCGCGACCCGGAGGTCATCCGCCCCTGGGACAAGCCTTTCGCGAAGGAGGGTGGCCTTGCGGTGCTCTTCGGCACGCTGGCGCCCGGCGGCGCGGTGGTCAAGCAGTCGGGCGTGGCGCCGGAGATGCTCCGGCGCACGCTGACGGCGCGCGTCTTCGACAGCGAGGAGGCGGGCTCGGCGGCGATCCTCGGCGGGAAGATCCGCAAGGGCGAAGTCATCGTGATCCGCTACGAGGGCCCGCGCGGCGGCCCCGGCATGCGCGAGATGCTCGCGCCGACATCCGCCGTCGTCGGCATGGGCCTGGGCCTCGACGTGGCGCTCGTGACCGACGGCCGCTTCTCCGGCGGCACGCGCGGCGCGGCGATCGGCCACATCTCGCCCGAGGCGGCCGAGGGCGGCCCGATCGCGCTCGTGCGCGACGGCGACCGCATCGAGATCGACATCCCGGCCCGGCGCCTCGATCTGCTGGTCGGCGATGCCGAGCTGGCGAAGCGGCGCGCGGCCTGGAAGGCCCCGAAGCCGAACGTGACCACCGGCTATCTCGCCCGCTACGCGCGGATGGTGCGCTCGGCGGGGACGGGCGCGGTGCTGGAGGACTAGGGCCTCGCACGAGGGGACAGAGACATTTCCTCCTGAAATCCATGCAAAGAGGCGCTCGAGCTTGCAGAAAATAGATCCATCCCCCTTTTCGGAGCCGGCTCCCGCGGCGAAACCGGCCGCCAAGCGCGCGGTGCGGACCCCGGCGCCGCTGCCGTCCGCCGAAGCGCGCGAGGAGCGCAAGCTCGTCGAGGGCTGCCGCCGCGGCGACTTCGACTGCTTCGAGCGGCTCGTCGGCCGCTACGAGAAGAAGATCTACAACCTCGCGCTCCGGATGCTGCGCGACCCCGATGACGCGCGCGAGGTCCTCCAGGAGACGTTCCTCAAGGTCTACGACAACCTCGAGAAGTTCCGCGGCGAGGCGCACCTCTCGACCTGGATCTACCGCATCGCCATGAACGAGGCGCTGATGCGCATCCGCAAGAACAAGCACCGGCCGCGTCCGCTGGAGATCACCGACGAGGACGGCGAGAGCCGCCAGATCGACGTCGAGGACTGGGCGCCGGTGCCGGTCGAGCGGCTGCTGACCAAGGAGCTGGGCGGGGAGCTCGACCGCGCGATCGCGCTGCTGCCGGAGGACTACCGCGGGGCGTTCCTGCTGCGCGACGTCGAAGGGCTCTCGAACGAGGAGATCGCGAAGGCGATGAAGCTGTCGGTGCCCGCGGTCAAGTCGCGCATCCATCGCGCGCGGGTCTTCCTGCGCAACGAGCTGGCCCCCTATCTCATCAAAAAAAAACGTGGCAACTGAGCGCCTGAAGCCCTGCAATACGCCGGAGTGCCGCCGCATGCGGGCGCTGCTCTCGGATTTCCTCGACCACACCCTGCACTGGCGCGCCGCGCGCGCCCTGCAGGCGCACCTGTCGGCCTGCCCGCCGTGCGCCCGGTTCGTGGTTTCCGTCGAACAGACGATCGTCCTCTACCGCGAGCGTCCCGTGGTCGACGTGCCCCCCGCGGTGCGCGGGCACCTGCGCGAGTTGCTGCGCGAGCGGCACGCGGCCGCGCCGAAGAAGAGCCCGAGCCGCTGCGGTCTGAAGTCGTCGCCGGCGACGCCCGCCAAGGCCCGGCAGGGCCGCGGAAAGCGTCCGGCGAAGAAACCCGCCGGAAGGTCCTGACGCTCCCGAGGGCGCCCGGCATCACCATGGACTGGGGCAGGGTTTCGCTCGAGCTCGCGGCGCTCGGCGCCGACTTCCGCGACGGCGTCCTGCACATCCTGCCGTACTTCCTGGTCGGGGTCCTCCTCGGCGCTTTCATCCGGACGTACAAGTTCCACGTCCGCCTGCGCAAGCGTCTGCCGGTCTTCGGCTCGTGGGCGGTGGTCGCGGCGACGCTGATCGCGGTGATCAGTCCGCTGTGCGCCTGCGGCGTGCTGCCGATCATGGTCTCGCTCGTCACCTCCGGGGTGCCGCTGGCGCCGGCCATGGCGCTGCTCGTGACCTCGCCGCTGATGAGCTTCGAGGGCTACGCCGTGACGGCCGGCCTGCTCGGCCCGGCGTGGGCGAACGCCAAGCTCGTCGCGGCGATCTTCATGGGGCTGTGGGCCGGGCTCATCACCCACTTCGTGACGCGCCGCGGGGGCTTCGCCGTGGAGGAGATGTTCCGGGGGAAGGTGCCCGAGGGCGACATCCACGACCCGGACTGCGACCACCGGATCGCCTGCAATTGCCCGGACCGCTGGTCGAACCGGGTGGGACGCCGCCACCCCAGCAAGTTCGTCATCTTCTGGGCGAAGGCGCTGGAGTTGCTCTGGGCGGTCGGCAAGTACACGCTGCTGGGGATCGTCATCGAGGTCCTCGCCGAGCGCTACGTCCCCTCCGACTGGGTCGCCGCGGTCTTCGGCTCCAAGGCCTGGTACACGCCGGTGCTCATCTCGCTCTCGGTCGTGCCGCTGCACCTGAACCAGTTCACCGCCGCCGGCATCCTCTTCGGGCCGGTGAACATCCTGGAGCGGCTCGGGCAGGACGTCTCCTGGAGCGCGGGGATGGCCCTGCTCGTGGGCGGCCCGGTGACCGCGCTGCCGGCGATGGGCGTCTTCCTGTCGCTCTTCAAGCCGCGCGTCTTCTGGCTCTACCTCGGCATCTGCCTCACGGGCACGCTCATCGTCGCCTACGTCTCCCAGCTCCTCCTGGGGTAGCAGGCCGCACTTCGTCCTGCGGCCTGGGGCGGACTTGTGTTGGCGAAGGGGTGGCGCGAAGCGGGGGACCCCCGCCGCACGGACCGAAGGGAGTACGGTGGGGGTGCGCAGCGACAGGACCCCGAAGCCAGCACGGTCTTCAGCGCATGCCGCACTTGACGGCGGCGGCGCCCCGGGACTACTCTCTGCATCCTCCGCGGCCTGTCTGCGGACGATCACCGGGAACGTAAGGAGACGCGGATGAAGGAACTTGCGGAAGGCGGACTGGAGCAGCAGGGCGGACACGTCGCGGTCTGGTTCGACCAGCAGGAGGACACGGTCGTCGTCCAGTGCGACTTCGTCGACCTGAACTTCTACCGGGACGACTTCATGGACCTGGTCGAGGTGCTCAAGGAGGCGGCCGACCGCCTCATGCTCGAATCTCCCCCGGAACTGTAAGCCCGGCTCGTCTCGGAGGCTCTTTTCCGCCCTGGCGGCGGCGGCCTCCTTGCACCGCGCGAGCCAGCGAGTGCGGTGAAAACAACGTGCGGCGTACAGCAGTACGCCTCCTCGCAAGCTTGCGTCCTGCCTTGCCAGGACGAAGAATAGCGCTCCGATACGGAGCCGGGCAGCTTGAGCCCCGTTCGATTCACAGGCAATGGCTCTCTTCCGCCCTGGCGGAGCCGGCAGCCGGAAGAGGCTAGCAGTCGATCTCGGTGCGGGCGTCGGCGTTGAAGATGCGCACGACCGTGCTGGGACAGATCCCGCGCAGATTGTGCGCGGTGGCGATCGCCAGCTCGGCGAGGTCCGGCCCGTCCTCCCTGCCCTTGATGTGAATCTGCACCCGCGGCGAGAACCCGAGCAGCGCAAGGATCTCCGGGTAGTAGGCGCTCTTGCCCCAGACCACGTAGATCTTGAGCTGGCTCGAAGGGCTGGTGAAGATTCCCCCCTGGCTCGATTCGAGGAAGCCGGAGGACTTGAGGGCGGAGGCAGCTTCGGCGGTGGTCGCGTCCGTGTAGATGACCCGCGTGTGACCCATCGCCTCGCGTGCCCCTCCTCTTGCCGGGTGGAAACTATAAGCCCAGCGCGGCGCACGAAGCAAGCCCCGGGGAAGGGCGCCCGCCAACTCGCGGCATCCCCACGGCGGGGTTGGTGCCGTCGGGGGCACATCGGTCCCCTTCGGCGGTCCCGGCGGGCGCTGCCGGTCGCCGCGTCATCCTCCCGGACCGCCCAAGCCGGCGCAATTACGGCCGGCACCCGGAGTGGCACCGCTCTTGCTCGCGTCCCCGGCATGGAAGGGCGGGACGAGCGCGCCGGCGGGCACTACCGCGCCCTCGGGGTCCCGGCCGGCGCGACCCAGCTGGCGATCGAGAAGGCCTTTGCCGGCTGGCGCCGGCGGCGGGATGGTGGCCTGGCCGACGCGGACGCGTTCCGGCACGCCGAGGACGCGTACCACGTTCTCTCGGAACCTTCCTTGCGCGCCCGCCACGACCGGCAGCTTGGTCTCCATGCGCACCCCGCCTGGACCGGAGCTGGCGGGCGCGAGGCGGCGGCGCTCTGCCGGCGGGGCGTCTGGCACCTCTCCCGCGGCAGGCCCGAAACTGCGCGGCGGCTGCTGGAGCGCGCCGCGTCCATCGCCCCGACGGATCCCCTGGCCAGGAGTTACCTCGGTCTTGCCTTGGCGCGCACACGGGCGGACCTCCACGAGGCGGCACGGCATGGCGAGTTCGCCGTGGAGCGTCGCCCCGGGGAGCCGGCATTCCTCTTCAATCTCTACGAGGTTTACAGCGCCGCGGGCCTCACCGGCCGGGCACTGCGAGCGCGGGTGCTCGCCTGGCGCGCCGCTGCCGCCTCGCTCATCAGGGGACGCGACCGCCGGATATGACGGCTGTGTGACGAGGGTCACCGCACCTCGTTTCTCATCGGGATACGCTCCATTCGTTCGCCGCGGACGCCGGCGGTCGGGAGCCGCCGCGAGGCCACATCGGCGGACTGGGGGGGGAGATGGGTGAAGAAAGTCGTTTAAGGGTTGGGTCCAACCCCTTTGATGAAGCCCGGTTTTTCCTTCAATTTGTTGTTGACATGGGCGGGGGCGATTGCTAGATTCGGAGCCGGCACGGGGTAGGTGGGGGCCGTGCGTGGGTACCCTGGACTCCTTACAGAGGTGGACTTGAGCCATGGGGTTGTTTAAGTCCAAGGAAGTGGTCGGGGTCGATATCGGCACGCATTCCATCAAGGTGGTGGAGCTGCGGTGGTCCGGTAAATCCATCCAGCTGCAGAGCTTCGGCATCGCGCCCATCCCGGCGCAGTCCATCGTCGACGGCGCCATCCTGGACAAGGGCGCGATCGTCGATGCGCTGCAGGGGCTCTTGCGCGAGCAGAAGGTCCGGCGCAAGCAGACGGCGATGGGCCTCTCGGGGCACTCGGTCATCGTCAAGAAGATCAGCCTCCCCGAGATGACCGAGCCCGAGCTCGAGGAGTCCATCCACTGGGAGGCGGAGCAGTACATCCCCTTCGACATCGACGACGTCAACCTCGACTTCCAGATCATCGAGGGCGGCTCGTCGGAAGAGGGGAAGATGGACGTGCTGCTCGTCGCCGCCAAGAAGGACAAGATCGACGACTACACGGACCTGCTCATACAGGCCGGCCTCCAGCCGACCGTCGTCGACCTCGACGCCTTCGCCCTCCAGAACGCCTGGGAGATCAACTACGAGGTGGCGCCGGGGCAGAACGTCGCGCTCGTGAACATCGGCGCGGGGTTCACGAACATCTGCGTCCTGCGCAACGGCATGACCTCGTTCACCCGCGACATCTCGATCGGCGGGAACAACTACACCGACGCGGTCCAGAAGGAGCTCGCCATGAGCGCCGAGCAGGCCGAGCGGGTCAAGACCGGCGAGGAAGCCGCGCCGTCGCCCGAGGAGCTGCGCCGGGTGATGGACACGGTCAGCGAGAACGTCGCGGTCGAGGTGCAGCGCTCCTTCGACTTCTTCCGGGCCACGACCGCCGACCAGGACATCCACCAGGTCCTCCTCTCGGGCGGCAGCGCGAGGGTCGGCGGGCTGGACACCTTCCTCGCGCAGCGCCTGCGGACGCAGGTCGCGGTGTTCGACCCGTTCCAGAACATCAAGGTCAACCCGAAGAAGTTCGACCCGGACTACCTGAAGGAGCATGGCCCGGCCGCAGCCGTGGCAGTCGGGCTGGCCCTGCGGAAGGCAGGCGACCGATGATCAGGATCAACCTGCTCGCCCGGAAGGTCTCGAAGAAGAAGGCCGGCGCAATCCAGCACCTGGCCATCGGTGGCGCGGTGCTGTTGCTCCTCGTGGCGGCGCTGGCGTGGGTCTGGTTCGACCAGGCGGGGAAGCTGGCGAAGCTCAAGAGCGACATCGCCGCCCAGGAGGCCGAGAAGGTCCGCCTCAAGAACGTCAACGAGGAGAAGGCGAAGTTCGAGAAGGAGAAGACCGAGCTCGAGCGCAAGCTGGCGATCATCACCAAGCTCCAGAAGGAGCGGGTCGTCCCGGTGCACCTGCTCGACGAGCTGACCAAGATCATCGACATCGCCACGCCGATCTGGATCACGAACTACGCGTACACGCCGGCCGGGGTGACCATGGACGGCTACTCGCTCAGCCACGAGGCGCTGCGGCCCCTGGTCGACGGGCTCGAGAAGTCCCCGTACTACAAGGGCGTCGAGCTGCTGTTCTCCGAGCGCACCGATATGCAGGGCCGCGAGGTGTTCCGCTTCAGCATCAAGTCGGGCGTCGAGCAGCCCGAGTAGACCGGGAGGAGGCGGCAGATGGCGTCGGTCCTCGAGCAGTTCGAAAAGGTCCCCCTCAAGCAGCGGGGCCTCATCCTGCTGATCCTCTGCGCCCTCATCGGCGCCGGCTTCTGGTACCTGCTCTACAACCCGAAGGCGGCGCAGATCGCCGGCGCGAGGAGCCAGCTCGCGACGCTCTCGAGCGAGGTGCAGAACCTCCAGATCATCGAGGCGAAGAACAAGGAGTTCAAGCGGATGATCGCCGAGCTCCAGGGGCAGCTCGACCAGGCGCGCCAGCAGCTGCCCGGCGAGCGCGAGATCCCGCTGCTGCTCGAGCAGATCGCCACCTTCGGCAAGGAGGCCGGCATCGACTTCACCGGGTTCCGGCCCGGCGCCGAGGTGCCGAAGGACTTCTACAACGAGGTGCCCATGGCGCTGTCCATCCGCGGCCCCTTCCATAACATCGTCACCTTCCTCGACAAGCTCGGCCACTACCCGCGGATCATCAGCGTCCAGAACCTGGTCATGGGCAATGCGCAGGAGAAGGAGGGGTACCTGATGCTGACCTCCACCTGTACCGCGACGACCTATCGCTATGTGCAGGCCAAGTAGCCCCGCCGCGCTCGTCGCCGCCGCGCTCGTCGCGGCGCTGGTCCTCGCCGCGGACGCGGCGACCGCCCAGACCGCGCCGCCGCCCTCCGCCGCGATGGCGGTGAAGGC
>DATDCY010000359.1 GCA_036524115.1 bacterium
CGGCCGAGAGCGTGGAGAGCGCGGCGATCCGCGGCTTCGCGAGCCGCGCCCACCGCGCCGCGGCAGGCGGCCACGCGGGCGCCGCGGCGGCGATCGTCGTCACGGCCTCGTCCCTCCCAGCGCCTTGAGCGCGGCGACGACGGCGTCCAGCTCCGCCGAATCCAGCGGCATCCTCGGCATGATGTTCGGGTAGCCCTTCACGACGTCTGCCGCCGGGTCGACGATGGACCGGCGCAGGTACGGCTCGTCCGCCGGGATCGTGCGCTCGGCGCCACCGGTCACCACGGTCACGGTCGAGCCGTAGAGGCCCCTGAATCCCGGCGCGACCGGCCCCGGCCCGTCGATCGCGTGGCAGCCGAGGCAGCCCTTCTCCTTGAGGACCGCCTCGCCCTGCGGCGGCCCTGCGGCGGCGCCCTCGCCGAGCCAGACGGCGAACGCCGCCTCCGGGACGACGTCGACCACCGCCCGCATGTGCGAATGCCCCTCGCCGCAGTACTCCGTGCAAAACAGGTCGTACTTCCCGGCCTCCTTGGGCGTGAACCAGAGGTGGGTGGTCATGCCCGGCACCACGTCCTCCTTGATGCGGAACGCGGGGATGTAGGCGCTGTGGATCACGTCCAGCGACGTCATGTCCAGGCGCGTGGGGCGGCCCAGCGGCACCCTCAGCACATCGCTCTCGCGCCCGCCGGCGTAGGTGAAGCGCCACGACCACTCCTGGGCGGTGACGCGCACCCGGAGCGCGTCCGCAGGAGGCGTGCGCAGGTAGGCGAAGTCACGCCATCCGAACCAGAACATCAGGATGACGAGGAGGGTCGCCGCGACCGTCCACGCGACCTCCAGCGCCGTGGAGCCTTCGCGGTCCGGGTTCTCCGCCACCGGGTGGCGCGACGCGCGGTAGCGGACGACGAAGTAGAGCATGAGCGCCGTCACCACCGCGAGGAACGCGATGGCGGTGCCGATGATGAAGACCAGCGAGCGGTCGACGAGGACGGCGGTGTCGGAGACCTCGCGGAACACCGGCGTCACCTCCGGTACCAGACGTCGGCGAAGGTCAGCGCGAGGATTGCGCCGACCGCCGCGAGCGCCATCAGGACGAGCGCCCGCAGCAGCCGGGACTCGTAGCGCAGGTGCATGAACCAGCCGACCACGAGGCCCGCCTTGAGGCTGGCGATCGCCAGCGCGCCGAGCACGCTGTAGCGCGCGAGCAGGCCGCCCTTGGCGACGGCGACGGTGGTCGCCGTCAGCGCGACGAGCGCGGTCCAGACCGCCACGAAGGTGCGGGCCGGCAGGATGGGCACGTCGCGCTCCGGTGTCGCCATGGGCCGCCTCCCTCAGGTCACCAGGTAGAAGAGCGGGAAGAGGTAGATCCACACGACGTCGACGAAGTGCCAGAACAGGCCGGCGTTCTCGAGCAGCGCGTAGCGCCCGGGGCCGAGGCGGCCGCGCGCGGTCAGCAGGAACGCCGCGGCGATGACCCCGATGCCGATGGCGACGTGGACCGCGTGGATCCCAGTGAGCACGTAGTAGAGGCCGAAGAACAGCACCTCGCCGTGCTCGCGCCGCAGCAGCACGGGCGAGTCCGGGTAGAGGCCGCGACCGATCTTGCCGGCCCACTCGGTGGCCTTCACCGCGAGGAAGACGAGGCCGAGCAGCATCGTCGCCCCCTGGCCGAGCAGGGAGGCGCGCACCCGCCCCTGCCGCAGCGCCGCGATGGCCAGGGCCATGCAGAGGCTGCTCGTCAGCAGCACGAGCGTGTTGGCGGTGCCGATCGCCGTGCTCTCGTCGGCCGCGGCGGCGTGGAAGCCGGCGGCGTAGCGCGCGCGGAAGACGGCGTAGAGCAGGAAGGCGCCGCTGAAGAAGAGCAGCTCCGTGAGCAGGAACAGCCACATCCCGAGCTTGGCGCCGCCCTCGCCGTGCGCCTGCGCTCCCGCGCCCGCGACGGCGGTCATCGCCGCGCCCCTTCGCCGTACGCGTAGGGTCCGCGTGTCACGACCGGGATCTCCTCGAAGTTCTCCGGCGGCGGCGGCGAGGAGGTCGTCCACTCCAGCGTCGTGCCGCCCCAGGGGTCGGCCGGGGCCGGCGCGCCGCGGCGCAGCGCCCGCAGCAGGTTGCCGAGGACCACGGCGAGGCCCAGCGCGAGGATCCACGAGCCGACGGTCGCGGTCATGTGGCCCGGGAAGTAGCGCGCCGGGTAGTCGAAGTAGCGGCGCGGCATCCCCTGCAGGCCGAGCACGAACATCGTGAAGTACAGCAGGTTGAAGCCGACGAAGAGCAGGACCCAGCCGGCGCGCGCCGCCCGCTCGTCGTAGAGGCGCCCGGTGATCTTCGGGAACCAGTAGTGCAGCGCGGCGAGGAACGCCATGCCGGCGCCCCCGAACATCACGTAGTGGAAGTGCCCGACGATGAAGTACGTGGCGTGCACGTGGAGGTTCGGCGCGAGCGAGCCGATGATCAGCCCGGTGAGCCCGCCGATCGAGAAGAGGAAGATGAAGGTCAGCGCGAAGAGCATCGGCGCGTCCGTGCGGATGGACCCGCCGTGAAGGGTGGCCACCCAGTTGAAGATCTTCACGCCGCTGGGCACCGCGACGAGGAAGGTCAGCAGCGAGAAGAGCGTGCGCGAGGTGTCGCTCATCCCGCTGGTGAACATGTGGTGCCCCCAGACGAGGTAGCCGACGGCGGCGATGCACACGGCGGAGAAGGCGACCGCGCGGTAGCCGTAGACCGTGCGCCGGGCGAACGTCGGGACGATCTCCGAGACGACCCCCATCGCCGGCAGGACCATGATGTACACGGCGGGGTGCGAGTAGATCCAGAAGAGGTGCTCGAAGAGGATCGGGTCGCCGCCCTTGGCCGGGTCGAAGAAGCCCACGCCGAAGAAGCGCTCGAGCACGATGAACACCAGCGTCACCGCGAGCACCGGCGTCGCCAGCAGCTGCACCCAGCCCGTGGCGTAGAGCGTCCAGGGGAAGAGCGGCATGCGCAGCCAGCCCATGCCGGGGGCGCGCAGGCGGTGGATCGTGGTCACGAAGTTCAGCCCGGTGAGGATCGAGGAGAAGCCGAGGATGAAGACGCCGACGACGGCGAACGAGACCTGCGTGCGCGTCTGGACGCTGTAGGGCGCGTAGAACGTCCAGCCGGTGTCCAGCGGGCCGCCCTTCAGGAACAGCGACGAGAGGATGACCGCGGCGCCCGTGAGGTAGAGCCACCAGGAGAGACGGTTGAGGCGCGGAAAGGCGACGTCGCGCGCGCCGATGAGCAGCGGCAGCAGGAAGTTGCCGAAGGAGACGGGAATGCCGGGGATGACGAAGAGGAAGATCATCAGCACGCCGTGCAGCGTGAAGGTCTGGTTGTAGTGCCGAGCGTTCAGGAGCGCGCCCGGCGCGACGGCGCTGAGGCGCATCAGCACGCCGAGCGCAGCGCCCGCCGCCAGCACGAGGGTCAGCGCCGCCAGGTACATGATCCCGATGCGCTTGTGGTCGGTCGAGAGCAGCCAGGCGGCGAGGAAGCCGCGCGGCCGCGGGGGCTGAGCGGTGGCGGTGGGCAGCGGATCCGTCATGGCTGATCTCCCCCTTTGGCAAGGGGGGACGCGGGGGGATTCCCCGGACCGGCGATCCGCGATCGTCGCCCGCCGGCCAGCAGCCACACGGCGGCCGCGCCCAGCAGCACGAGGTTCACCACGCCGAAGAGCCGCAGCAGCCGGTAGAAGGCGCGCTCGGGCGCGCGCTCGTAGGGGAGGCAGTAGAGCGGCTCGGGCGGGCGGCCGTCGCGCACCTCGCCGCGGCGCGCCGCATCCAGCGCCTGCTCGATCTCCGTGGGCGCGAAGGTGACCGACTGGCGGCTGTCGTACCGGAGCCTCTCCACGGGCAGGGCGCTCGAGATCGTGCCCCCGGGGGCGACCGCCAGCAGCACCTCCGGGTGGAAGAAGTGGCCGCCCTGGCGCCGCTGGAAGCGCAAGCCGATCGCCTGCGCCAGCCGCTCGATCGCGCCGCGGTCGCCGGCGAGGAACGTCCAGGCCGCGGGCGGGAAGCCAGGACCGATCGCCTTGAGGTAGTTGCGCTTGGCGGCCGCGGCGGTTTCGGGCGTGTCGTTCTCGTCGATGCTGACCGTCGCGACGAGGTAGTCAGCCCCCGGGCGCAGCCGCAGGCGGCCGAGCGCCTCCGCGAGGCCGCCAAGCACGAGCGGGCACTGCCGGCCGCAGGAGAAGGGGACGAAGGTCAGAAGCAGCGGGCGGTCGGCGAGGTCGCGGAGGCGCACCGTTGCCCCGGTGTCGTCACGCAGGATCACGTCGGGCGGCAGGCGGTCCCCCGGCTTCCCGGAGAAACCGATGCCGTTGTCCTCGCCCGCCCCGTCCGCCGCGGCGGACCCGGCCGGGCGGACGGGGAGAACGAGCAACGAAGCGAGGGCGGCGAGCGCGACGAGCGACCGTCGCACCGTCGCCCCGGACATCGGGCTTCGAACCACTGGGCGGACCTCCAAACGTGGCGACCGCCCGTCCGCGGCGGGGCGCTACGGCGCCGGGCGGACGATCGCGAGGTATGCGGCGATGGTCGCGGCGTCGGCGTCGCTGATGTGGCCGGGCTTCTTCGCCGCCATCCGCTGGACCGTCGCCGTCCAGGCGGCGCGTGACATGTTCTTGCCCAGCGGCCGGTCAGTGCCGTGGCACTGCGAGCAGGTCGTCTCGAACGTCGACTTGGCCATGAGCCAGGCGAAGATCTTCGGCCGGGAGGTGTCGTCGAGCGCGGCGCCGTTCTTCTTCATCCGGTCGAGGATCGCGTTCCAGCCCGCGGCATCCGTCTTCTTGGCGTCCGGCCGGTCCAGGCCGTGGCAGATGCTGCACATCTTCTCGAAGACCGCCTTGTCTGCCGCGAGGCTGTCGTAGGGGTCCGCGGCCGCCGTCTGCGCCCCCGCCGGCGCCGCCAGTCCAGCCGCCACCGCCAGTCCGAACCCGAGCGTGCACGCTAACAGTCTCTTCACGGTAGCGCCTCCCTGTCTCGTGGTTACTGCCCTGCGGCGCGC
The DNA here is from genome assembly GCA_036524115.1 of bacterium. Taxonomy (NCBI): domain Bacteria; species bacterium. Next base: position 5,017 of record DATDCY010000359.1, read on the forward strand.
CTCGAGGATGCGCGTGCCCCTCTCTGTTACCTATATGCCGCAATATGGGGCGTCAATGGGGTGAATGCCACAGGCGGGGAATACCCGCAGGTCGGCGACCGGAGAAACGAGCGCAGATGGACCCTTAGCGGCCCCGGGCTAATACGAAAAAGGCCACAACTTCCAATACGCCTTGATCTTGTTCCAGCGGTGCGCCAGGCCGTCGGGCTCGAAGATGATGAAGAGCACGACCAGCAGGCCGAAGGTCCCCTCGCGCAGGGAGTTGACGACGGTGATCGCGTTCTCCCAGATCGCGGAGAGCGCGCGCTCGGGGATGCGCAGCAGCTCGGGCAGCAGCGTCATGAAGAT
>DATDCY010000360.1 GCA_036524115.1 bacterium
CGACGGCGCCGGCCGCGAGCGCGGCCGTGCGGGTCGCGGGGTCGCGCGCCAGGGCGCGCACGCGCCAGGGCAGGTCCCCCTCCTTGACGGCGCGGGCGAGCGAGCCGCCCATCAGCCCCAGCCCCGCGATGACGAGGATGCGCTGGCGCCCGGCTGCGGTCATCTGCGGGGGGACGCGGCTAGAGTTCGCGGCCGAGGAACGTCGCCAGCCGCCGCAGCTCTTCCATCAGCGCGGCGAAGCCGTCCGGGCGCAGGCTCTGCGGCCCGTCCGAGAAGGCCTCCTCGGGGTTGTGGTGGACCTCGATCATGAGGCCGTCCGCCCCGGCGGCCAGCCCCGCCAGCGAGAGCGGACGCACCAGGTCACGGCGGCCGCCCGCGTGGCTGGGGTCGACGATGACCGGCAGGTGCGAGAGGGTCTTGATCGAGGGCACCGCCGCGATGTCGAGCGTGTTGCGGGTGTAGTCCTCGAAGGTGCGGATGCCCCGCTCGCAGAGGATGACGTTCGGGTTGCCGTTGGCGACGATGTACTCGGCCGAGAGCAGCAGGTCCTTGATCGTCGCGGCCAGCCCCCGCTTGAGGATGATCGGCTTGCGCACGCTGCCGACCTCCTTGAGCAGCCGGAAGTTCTGCATGTTGCGGGCCCCGATCTGGATGAAGTCGACGTGACGGTCGAGCAGTTCGAGGTCGCGCGGGTCCATCAGCTCCGTGGCCACGAGCAGGCCCGTCTCCTCCCGGGCCTCGGCGAGGTAGCGCACCCCCTCGGCCTCGAGTCCCTGGAACGCGTAGGGCGAGGTGCGGGGCTTGAAGGCGCCGCCGCGCAGCACGGTGGCTCCCGCGGCCTTGACCTGGCGGGCGATGTTCAGGAGCATCTCCCGGCCCTCGACCGCGCAGGGGCCGGCCATGACGTGGACCCGTTTGCCCCCGAGGAGCACGCCGCCGGCGCCGAGGACGCTCGGCTCGGGGTGGAACTCCCGCGAGACGAGCTTGTACGGCTTCATGATGGGAAGGACCTGGTCCACCCCGGGGAGGATCTCGAGGGGCAGGTTGCGCAGCGCCGCCTCGTCGCCGATCGCGCCGATGATGGTGCGCTCGACGCCGCGCGAGAGGTGCGGCGTGCAGCCCGCGGCCTTGACCTTCTCGATGACGTGGTCGATCTCGGCCTGGGTGGCCCCGGGCTTGAGGACGATAATCACGGTCGTGCCTCCTGTGCGTTAGGGCAGGGGAACCTTGCTCGCGGTGAAGGTCTCGCGGCCGGAGGTCGAACAGCCATGGACGACCGGGAACCCCGAGAACGAGAGGCTGACGATGGCGCTGTCCGGCGAGGTGAATGTGCCCTCGACGACCACATTTCCCCCGAGTTTGTAGCCGCCGTCGAAGCTGAAGGCGGCGTTCTCGATCGGCAGCCGGATGTCCTCGAAGTCGACGCCGAGGCAAGGTTCGGGGAAATTGAAGACGAGACCGGCGACGTCCCCACCGGACACCGCGAAGGTCATGATGACGCCAGAGGCGGAGACGCTCGCCCAGGCGCCGCTGTAGGTCCCCGCGCCGGTGTCCGGGCCGCGGGTGCCGACGCCAAGCGGCGTTGTCGTGGTCGGCTTGCACCCGCCGGCCGCGAGCGCCAGGGCGAACGCCAGGGCCGCGGCCGCCGCGGCCCGCGCCCGGCGCATCACAGCTTCTCCCAGTACTGGGCGGGCATCTCCTGCGCGAGCTTCAGCGCCCCGTCCGACCCGGCGAAGAGCGGGTCCTTGACGCAGGTGACCTGGCTCGAGCCGTACTCCTTGAGCGACGCCTGCAGGCTCTCGCGCAGCCCGCCGATGAGGCTCCCGCCCCCGGCGAGCACGATGTTCTTGCGGATCTTCGCCTGGAACTCGGGGTCGAAGCGGGCGATCATCTGCGTGACCGCCTCGACGATCGCCGGCAGGATGCTCTCGCAGGCGCGCTTGACGTCGGCCTTGATGTCGTGGAGCATCGGCTTGCCGTCGACGGGCATCACGACCTTGATCTCCTCGGGGGAGTCGCCCACGAAGCTGAACTGCTCCTTCCACTGGCGGACCATGTTCTTGTTGAACGTCGAGCGCGGGTAGCGCTCCTGCAGGTAGGAGAAGAGCTGGTCGTCGATGTAGTCGCCCGCCTGCAGCAGCGTCTTCTGGTCCTCCTCGCCGGGGAGGGTGCCGTGCATGATGCACAGGTCGGTCGTCCCCGCGCCGATGTCGATGACGAGCGCGTTGTTCAGCAGGCCGAGGCTGTAGGCGACCGCGAAAGGCTCGGTGACCACGACCAGCGAGTCGACGAACTCGGCGACGGCCTTGCGGATGGCGAGGCGGTTGACCTTGAGCGAGTCCGAGGGGACGCCGACGACGGCGTGGACCTTCTGGCCCGCGCCGGGACCGGCCAGCTCGATGAGATGGCGGATGATCTCCTTCACCGCCTCCTCGCTGCGGTCGATCCCCTCCTTGATGATGCCGTGCTGCAGCGGGCGGCAGACGTCGACCATCAGCCGGTGCTCGAGCACCTCCGCGCCGAAGAGGACCGGCTTGCCGACGACCTGGGCCGCCACGAAGTCCTTCGGCCAGCCGACGTAGCTCTCGATCCACTGGCGCTGGCCGTTGCCGGCGGAGATGGAGGAGCGGGAGGTGCCGAGGTCGATGCCGACGAACAGGACGTCACTTTTTTGCGTCATGGATGGTCTCCCCGTTGCGCAGGTAGTCGATTATGCCGGTCTCCAGGGCGGCGGCGATGCCCTCGCGGTGCTCCTCGGTCCGCAGGCGCGCCTCCTCCTCGGGGTTGCTCAGGCACGAGACCTCGGCGAGGACCGCCGGGACCTCGGACTGGTTGAGCACCACGAACGGGCCGCGCTTCGTGCCGTAGTCGAGGACGGCGGCGTCCGCCCGCCGCTCGTTGCGCAGCACACTGGCCTGGATCGTCGCGGCCAGGCGCGGCGACTCCTCGCGCCGCATCTGCGTCTCGAGCCGCTCGATGATCTCGCGCAGCTCGCTCATCCCCGGGCCCTGGCCGGAGTTCTCGCGCCGCGCCTGCTCGGAGGCGGCGGCGTCGGTGGCGGGGCCGAAGTAGAAGGTCTCGATCAGGTTGATCGGCTTGTTCGGGACGAAGTTCAGGTGGATCGACACGAAGAGGTCGGCGTGGTCCGCGTGGGCGATCGCGACGCGCTCGGCCAGCGGCACGGTGAGGTCGGCGTCGCGGGTGAGCTGCACGTCGGTCTGGGCGCGCGCGTCGAGGCGGCGCTTGAGCCGGCGCGCGATGTCGAGGGCGAGGTCCTTTTCCCGCGTGCCGCCCCGGCCGATGGCGCCGGTGTCCTCGCCGCCGTGCCCGGGGTCGATGATGATGGCGCGCACGCCGAGGTCGAACGCGCGGCTCAGGGGCATGTTCCGCGCGCCCTTGAAGAGGCGCGGGTCGAGCGGCTGTGACGCCGCGGGGGCCTGGGGCGCGGCGGGCGTCGCAGCGGTGAAGCCCGCCTGCGTCTGTTGCACGGGGAAGAAGATCGGCGAGACGGCGTTGCCCGTGAAGAGCGTGACCAGGGCGACCGTCGCCCCGAAGAGCGCGACCTTGGCGGCGCGGGGCAGGCGCTTGCGCACCTCCATCCGCGGCGTGCTGCGCCCGATCAGGCGCAGATTGTCCTCGAAGATCCCCCGGTGGATCGCCTGCTTTGTCCGCAGCTCGCGGTTGCGCGCGATCTTCTCGAACATCGCCCTGTTTGCCCCTCCGCCCTCAGGGGGAGACACACCTCCCCCACCGAAACCATCGGCAATCTAACAAGATATGGTCCTCGGGTCAACACGGGGTGACGCAGGTCACGCGCGCGCCACCCGGGCCGGCAGGGCCAGCGGCGGCGCCCTAGTGCAGGGCCTGCGGGGCGGCCAGTGCGACGACCGTCGCGGGCGGTCCGAGCTCGCGACGCAGCTCACCGACTGTGCACGGTTGGTAGCCGCGCGCGCGAAGCTCATCGACGAGGGCCCCGAGCCGCGCCGAGAGCGGGTCGTCGCGCCTGGCGCAGAGGTGCATGAGCACGATCCCGCCGTTGAGGCCGGCGCCGCGGGCGTCGAAGGAGAGGATGCGCTCGAGAAGGCGCGACGCCGCGAAGAAGTTGCGCGAGGACCGGTCCGCAACCCAGTCGAGGCTGTCGAGGGTGTGCCGGCCGGCGCCTCCCTCGCGGGACCAGCCGACGTGCTGCCAGCCCGCGGTCCCCGCCCAGCGGGCGATCTCGTCGTTGAGCTCGCCGTACGGCGCCCGCCAGAGCGGCGCGAGGGGCAGCCCGGTGAGCCGCTCGTACGCGTCGGCGGTGCGCGCCAGCTCCCGCGCCATCCGCTCGCGGTCGAGCCCCGGCAGCGTGTCGTGGCGGTGCGTGCGCTCCCAGGTCGTCAGGTGCGGGTGCGACCAGGTGTGGTTGCCCACCTCGTGGCCGCCGGCGGCGATGCGGCGCACCAAGTCGGGGTGGCGCTCCATGAACTCGCCGGTCAGGAAGAACGTTGCGGTGACGCCCCGGTCGGCGAGGACCGCGAGGATGAGCTCCGTGTCACCGGCGTCGCTGCCGCCGTCGAAGGTCAGCGCCACCCGCGGCTGGTCGCGCCGGCCGCGCTCGAGAGACAGCGCCTCGGATGGTCCGGCCTCGCCGGCAATGGCGGCAAAGGGGAGGAGCACGGTGGCGGTCGCAACCGCCAGACAGGTCGCGCGGCACCAGATGCGCTCCATGATTGTAACGCATTGTCGCAGAAGACAAAACTGTTTTCAACTGAAATTGTTGAGCCCGGTGGGGCAGGGACCCGGTCGCGTCGGACCGGAAAGCGCCTGCTGGAGCGGCGCGTCGCCGCTCAGCGCGGGTGGATGATCGCCGTTCCGACCCACCCGACGAAGCTCACGAGGAGCGAGCCGAGCAGCGCCGGGGCGAAGCCCTCGAGGTGGAAGCCGGGGACCACGAGGGCGACGAGCGCGAAGGTGGCGGCGTTGACCACGAACAGGAAGAGGCCGAGCGTCAGGATCGTGATCGGCAGGGTGAGCACGACGAGCACCGGCCGCACCACGGCGTTGGCGATGCCGAGCACGAGGGCGGCGCCGGCGAGGGCGCCGGCGCCGTCGAACCTGATCCCGGGGACCACCTGCGCGGCCAGCCAGAGCCCGAAGGCGGCGATCGCCGCGCGCAGGAGAAAGCGCATCACTACGTCCCACGATCCGCGCGTGCGCGCGGATCCAGCAGGGCGGAACCCGTTGACATGCCTCGGGTCATCGGCTCGGTCACAAGCCTGCCTTTACCGATCCGCGCGTGCGCGCGGATCTACTTCCCGAGTTTCCTGACGATGCCGTCGAAGGCTTCCTTGCTCACGAGGTTCGGCACCGAGAAGAAGACGCCGGACTGGCGGTAGTAGTCGATCAGCGGCGCGGTCATCTTCTCGTAGGTGTCGAGGCGCTTCGTGATCGCCTCCACGGTCTCGTCGGCGCGCTGGACGACCGGGGAGCCGCACTTGAGGCACGTGTCGCCCGGGCCCGCCGGCTTGGACTTGATGTTGTAGATCTCCTGGCACTTGCCGTTCGAGCAGGTGCGGCGCGTGGTCAGTCGGTCGAGGATCACCTCGCGCGGCACCTCGAGGCTGACCACGAGGTCGAGCTTGATGCCGAGCTTCTTGAGCAGCTTGCCGAGCGCCTCGGCCTGCGGGATCGTGCGCGGGAAGCCGTCGAGCAGGAAGCCCTTGGCCGCGTCCGCCTCCTGGAGGCGCTGCTCCATGATCCCCATGATCAGCGAGTCGGGGACGAGCTCGCCCCGGTCCATGTAGCCCTTGGCCTCCTTGCCGAGGGCGGTGCCGGCGGCGACTGCGGAGCGCAGGATGTCGCCGGTGGAGATCTGGACGGAACCGTCGTGCGCGTTGAGCAGCTTGGCCACCGTGCCCTTGCCGGCCCCGGGGGCCCCCAGGAGAATCACCCGCATCGCTCACACCTCCGAAACAGAACGTGTCGTCGCCTCATGCCCCGCGCCGGCTGGCGCCGCCGGGGCTGCCCGCAGAACCCCGCTATTCTGACAGGAAAGGTGTGGCAATGCAATCGTGCCGACCGCCGCCAGGATCCGCGCCGGCGCGCGGATCAGAAGAGCAGGCTTGCGATCATTGTGATTCACGGCAGGTCAACAGCTCCTGGCCTGCTGGATCCGCGCGCACGCGCGGATCGTGTGGTCGCGGTTGAATTCCCCCGGTGGCCTCACTACAATCGCCCCGCACCACGAGACGGACGCGACCTGCGAGAGGACGGAAACCGATGAGCGAGCGATACCAGCCGGCCGAGGTCGAGGCGCGGTGGCAGCGCCGGTGGGAGGAGAGCGGCGCCTACCGCGTCGAGCCCCGCCCCGACCGCCCGAAGTACTACTGCCTCGAGATGTTCCCGTACCCCTCGGGCAAGCTGCACATGGGGCACATGCGCGTCTACTCGATCGGCGACCTGCTGGCGCGCTACAAGACGATGCGCGGCTTCAACGTGCTGCACCCGATGGGCTGGGACGCCTTCGGCCTGCCGGCCGAGAACGCGGCGATGGCGCGCGGGACTCACCCGGACCGCTGGACGCGCGACAACATCGCGAACATGAAGCAGCAGATGCGCGCCCTCGGCGTCAGCTACGACTGGGACCGCGAGGTCGCCACCTGCGACCCGGAGTACTACCGCTGGAACCAGTGGCTCTTCCTGCGGATGCACGAGCGCGGCCTGGTCTACCGCCGCCGCTCCAGCGTCAACTGGTGCCCCGGGTGCGAGACCGTGCTCGCCAACGAGCAGGTCGAGGCCGGCGCCTGCTGGCGCTGCGCCAACACGGTGGTGCAGCGGGACATCGAGGGGTGGTTTTTCCGGATCACGCAGTACGCGGACGAGCTGCTCGCCGGCTGCGACGCGCTGGCGGCGACCTGGCCCGAGCGCGTGCTGACGATGCAGCGCAACTGGATCGGGCGCAGCCACGGCGCGCGCGTCGACTTCCCGCTTGCGGACCGCCCCGGCGCGGTGACGGTCTTCACGACGCGCCAGGACACGCTCTACGGCGCGACCTTCATGTCGCTCGCCCCCGAGCACCCGCTGGTTGCGGAGCTCTCGCGCGGCACGGCGCAGGAGGCGGCGGTGCGCGAATTCGTCGCGCGCGTCGCGCGGCAGGACCGCAGCGTGCGCGCGGTCGGCGACCTCGAGAAGGAGGGCGTCTTCACCGGCGCCCACGCGATCAACCCGCTGACCGGCGCGCGCATCCCCGTCTACGCGGCGAACTTCGTGCTCATGGAGTACGGCACCGGCGCCGTCATGGCGGTGCCCGCGCACGACCAGCGCGACTTCGAGTTCGCGCGCAAGTACGCCCTGCCCGTGATCGTCGTCGTGCAGCCGCCGGAGGGCGGGCTCGACGCGGCGACGATGACCGCGGCCTTCGAGGGTGACGGCGTCTCGGTCGCCTCGGGTCCCTGCACCGGCCTGCCGACGCCGGAGGCCAAGGAGAGGATGATCGCGCTGCTCGAGGAGAAGCGGTGCGGGCGGCGCGAGACCACGTACCGCCTGCGCGATTGGGGCATCTCGCGGCAGCGCTACTGGGGCACCCCGATCCCGATGATCCACTGCGCGAGCTGCGGCGTGGTCCCGGTGCCGGACGGGCAGCTGCCGGTGGTGCTGCCGATCGAGGGGATCGAGATCACGCAGAAGGGCGGCTCGCCGCTGGGGCGGCACGCGGCCTTCCGCGACGTCGCCTGCCCGAAGTGCGGCGGCCCGGCGCAGCGCGACCTGGACACGATGGACACCTTCGTCGACTCGTCGTGGTACTTCCTGCGCTACTGCTCGCCGCGCGAGACGGGCGCGCCGGTGGACGCGAAGGCCGCCGCGTACTGGATGCCCGTGGACCAGTACATCGGCGGCATCGAGCACGCGATCCTGCACCTGCTCTACGCGCGCTTCTTCACGCACGTGATGCGCGACCTCGGCCTCGTGCCCCAGGGCGAGCCGTTCCTGAACATGCTGACGCAGGGGATGGTCTGCATGGAGAGCTACCGCTGCGCCGAGCACGGCTACCTCGGGCCCGAGGAGGTGCGCGCCGGCGAGAGCGGGGACAAGGTCTGCCACGCCTGCCAGCGCCCGGTGGAGATCGGCGGGCGGGAGAAGATGTCCAAGTCCAAGAAGAACGTGGTGAGCCCCGACGACATGGTGCGCGCCTACGGGGCCGACACGACGCGTCTCTTCTCGCTCTTTGCCGCCCCGCCCGAGAAGGACCTGGAGTGGAGCGAGGAGGGGATCGAGGGGTGCCACCGGTTCCTCAACCGCATCTGGCGCCTGGTGGAGGCGCGCGCCGAGGAGATCTGCGCGGGCCGCCCGGCGGACGCCGCCGGCGCCGCGGGACCGTGGCTGGAGCTGCGCCGGCGCGCGCACCGCACGGTGAAGAAGGTCACCGACGACGTCGAGCGGCTGCACTTCAACACCGCGATCAGCGCGGTGATGGAGCTGGTCAACCAGCTCTACCAGCTGGAGGGGAGCGCCGCCCCGGGCGCCGCCGAGCGCGGGGCGTTGCGCGAGGCGGTGGACGACCTGCTGCTCCTGCTCCAGCCGTTCACGCCGCACTTCGCGGCCGAGCTCTGGGAGCGCATCGGCGGCGCCGGCGAGGCGCGCGCCGCGGCCTGGCCCGCGTTCGACCCGGCGCTGCTCGTCGACGAGACCGTCGAGGTCGGCGTGCAGATCAACGGCAAGGTCCGGGGGCGGGTGACGGTGCCCGCGGGCGCCGGCGAGGAGGAGGTCCGCGCCGCGGCGCTGGCCGACCCGCGGGTGCGCGAGTGGACCGGCCGCGGCGAGGTCCGCAAGGTGGTCTACATTCCGGGGCGCCTCCTCAACATCGTCGTCGCGGGACGGTGAGGGCGGTGGCGGCGGCGTGGCGGCGGGCCGCGGCGGTCGCCGCCGTCGCGGCGGTGCTGCTCAGCGCCGCCTGCGGCTACCGCGTGGTCGGGTTCGGCGGGCAGCTCCCCGGGGGCATCACCCGTGTCGAAGTGCCGATCTTCGAGAACCGGACGACCCGTAGCGACATCAGCCGGAAGCTCACCGAGGACTTCATCAACCGGCTCGTGAGCTCGGGGAAGGTCACCGTCGTGGGTGCCGCCGCCGAGGCGCAGGGCGTCATCCGGGGCGTCGTCGCCGTCTACCGGCGCGAGCCCATCACCTTCGACGCGAGCCAGAAGCCGCTCGCGAACCGGCTCACCGTGGTCATGGACGTCGAGCTTGTCGCGAACGCCACGGGGCGCGCGCTCTTCGCGGAGAAGGGCGTGGTCGCGCGGCACGACTACGCGATCGGGGACGACCTGGAGGAGAACGACCGGCGCGAGGACGAGGCGTTGGCTCGGATCTCGGAGCTCATGAGCCAGAAGCTCATCGGATTAATGCTGGAAGGCTTCTAGCGGATGACGCCGGAGCAGTTCCGGAAGTCGCTGGCGAAGGGACAGGTCGCGCCGGTCTACTTCTTCTCGGGCCCCGAGGCGGGGACGATGCAGGAGGCGCTCGACGCGGTCGCCGCGCTGGTGCCGGAGGCGGCGCGCGCCTTCAACGTCCAGGTCTTCCACGCCTTCGAGGCGGACTTCGCGGAGGTGTTCAGCGCCGCGCGGACGTTGCCGTTCATGGGCGAGCGCCGGGTCGTCGTGCTGCGCGACGTCGAGAAGACGCGTCTCGACCAGCTGGGGCGCGGCGAGTTCCTCGAGGAGTACCTCGCGGCGCCCGAGCCGATGACGGTGCTCGCCGTCACGACCGGGGACGAGGACCGCGCGAAGACGCTCGCGAAGAAGCACCCCCACAGGTAGTAAGAACTCAATCAATGAATTAATTATTGAATGAGTTTGGATGAGATCCATGAGATCCAAATGAATTTGCTGCGCGCATGATAGTGAAGGACAGGGAAACCTGAGGTGCTGCACGCAGTCCGCAGGGTCACAAAGAATTGGACACGACTTAGCAGAGAAGGCG
>DATDCY010000361.1 GCA_036524115.1 bacterium
GGTCGCGGTGCTCGGGTGCGCCGCGGTGCTGGGCCTCGTGGCGCGCTACGCCGCCGAGCTGCCGCCGGTCGAATCGCTGCGCGACTACAACCCGAGCCTGGTCACGCGCGTGCTCGGCGCCGACGGCTCGGTGATCGGCGAGTTCTTCGTCGAGCGGCGGGTGATCATCCCGCTCGCGAGCATCCCGAAGCAGCTCCAGGACGCGTTCATCGCCGCGGAGGACGCCTCCTTCTTCGCCCACCACGGGTTGGACCTCAAGGCGGTGGCGCGCGCCATGGTCCGCAACGTGCTCGCCGGCGGCGTCGTCCAGGGGGGCAGCACGATCACGCAGCAGGTGGCGCGCAACATGTTCCTCTCGTCGGAGCGGCGGCTCGCGCGCAAGATCAAGGAGGCGATCCTCGCCTGGCGCATCGAGAAGCACTTCACGAAGGAGGACATCCTCGGCCTCTATCTCAACCACATCTACCTCGGCCAGGGCGCCTACGGGGTCCAGGCCGCTGCGCTGACGTACTTCGGCCGGCCGGTGGGCCAGCTCAACGCCCTCGAGTGCGCCGTGCTCGCCGGGCTGCCGAAGGCGCCGAACACCTACTCGCCGGCCCAGCACCCGGACCGGGCGCTCAAGCGCGCGGGGTACGTGCTCTCGCGCATGGTGGACACGGGGGTGCTGACGCGGGCGCAGGCGCAGGCCGCGGCCGCGCTGCCGCTGCGCCTGCAGAAGGCGCGCGCCGCGCAGCGGGGGGCCTTCTTCCTCGAGTACGTGCGCCGGACGCTCGAGAGGACCTACGGCGTGGAGGCCGTGCACCGCGGCGGCCTCGAGGTGCGCACGACGCTCGACCCGCGGCTGCAGGCGGCGGCCGAGACGGCCGTGCGCGAGGGGCTGCGGGAGATCGACAAGCGTCGCGGCTGGCGCGGGCCGCTGCGGCGGCTGGGCACGGGCGACGCGGCGAAGATCGAGGCGCTCATCGCCGAGCTCGACACCTGGCCGGTCGCGCCGGCCGCGGGCGACATCGTGCCGGCCGTGGTCCGCGAGGTGGGCGCGCGCGCGGCGACCGTGCGCGTCGGTCCCGGCGAGGGCGTGCTGCCCCTCGAGCAGATGCGCTGGGTGTTCGGCCAGGGGCGGGAGGACCGCCTGGAGTCGCCGCGGCAGGTGCTGCGCGCCGGCGACCTGCTGCTGGTGCGCGTGCTCGCCCCCGGCGCCGGCGCGGCGCCGGCGCGCGTGGCGCTCGAGCAGGATCCCGAGGTCGAGGGGTCGCTGCTCTGCCAGGACGTGCGCACGGGGGCGGTGCTCGCGATGGTCGGGGGCTTCGACTTCGGGCGCAACCAGTACAACCGCGCGCTGCAGGCGCGGCGCCAGCCCGGCTCCGCGTTCAAGCCCTTCATCTACGCGGCGGCGCTCGAGAGCGGCAGCTGGACGCCGGCGAGCATCATCGACGACTCGCCGATCGAGTTCGAGAACACCGACGAGGCGGCGAAGGTGAAGGTCTGGCGCCCGTCGAACTTCGAGGACAAGTTCTTCGGGCCGACGCGGCTGCGCGTGGCGCTGAACCACTCGCGCAACGTCGTCACCATCAAGCTGCTCCAGGCCGTCGGCGTGCAGAAGGTCATTGCGGTCGCGCAGCGCATGGGGGTCGCCTCGCCGCTGGCGCCCGACCTGACGCTCGCGCTCGGGTCCTCCTCGGTGACGCTCCAGGAGCTGACCACGGCCTACGGGGCGATCGCCGACGACGGGGTGCGCCACGAGCCGCTGACGATCCTCTCGGTCCGCGACCGCACCGGGCGGGTCCTCGAGGAGAACGCGCCGACCTCCGCGGAGGTGCTCGGGCGCGACACCGCCGCCGTGCTCACGAACATGCTGCAGACCGTCGTCTCCGACGGCACGGGCTGGAAGGTCAAGGAGCTGGGGCGGCCGGTGGCCGGCAAGACGGGGACGACGAACGACTACGTCGACGCCTGGTTCATGGGCTTCACGCCGGACATCGTCACCGGCGTCTGGGTCGGGCTCGACCGGCGCGAGAGCCTCGGCTGGCACGAGACGGGCTCGCGCGCCGCGATCCCGATCTGGCTGTCCTTCATGACGGAGGCCGTCGCGGGGCGCCCGGTCACGGTCTTCCCGGTGCCGCCGGGCGTGGTCTTCGCGAAGATCGACCCGGACCGGGGCGTGCTCGCGCCGCCGGAGAGCCCGGACGCGGTCGTCGAGGTCTTCCGGGAGGGCACGGTGCCGACGGCGGTCGCGCCGCGCCGGCCGTCGCGGGAGGGCGACTTCTACCGCTTCGACCTGTAAAATCGGGGCGCAACCAAGGAGGGCAGCGACATGTTCGTCGGTCTGAGGATGTCCCGCAACGTCCCGGTCTGCGCCCCGGACGACGGCCTCGACAAGGCCATCCAGGTGATGCGCGAGAAGAAGGTGCGGCAGCTGATCGTGGCCGAGGGCGAGAAGGTCGTCGGCGTGCTCTCGCGGATCGACCTGCAGCACGTGTTGCCGTCGGTCGGCACGACGCTCTCCGTCAACGAAATGAACTTCCAGCTCTCGAAGTTCAAGGTGCGGGACTACATGACGCGCAAGGTCGTGACGGTGGGGCCGGACACGACGATCGAGGAGGCGGCGCGCCTGATGCACGACCGCGACGTCTCGGGCCTGCCCGTGGTCAAGGGCGAGCGGCTGGTGGGGATCATCAACCGCACGATGATGCTCGAGGTCTTCATCGAGGAGATGGGCTTGCAGGTGACCAGCTCGCGCATCACGCTGGAGCTGGACGACACGCCGGGGCAGATCCTGAATGTGACGCAGATCCTCAAGGAGCGCGGGCTGAACATCGTGAGCATCGCGACGTTCTTTCACGGGCCGACCGACAAGCGGCTGGTGGTGTTCCGCGTGAAGACGGAGGACGCCAAGCCGGTGGAGGAGGCGCTGCGCGGCGCCGGCTACAAGATCGTCACCGCGGCCGACTTCGGGCTGTAGTCAGTGCCCGCGGGGGCGGGGCGGTGCCGTGCGGCCGCTTCGTTGCGCGCTCGACCTGGGCCAGTCCGGCCCTGCGCTCGAAACGCATAACTCGCCCCTGCGGGGCTCAGACAATGCGTTTCGCCCTTCGGGACGCTCCGGTCCGGCCGCCCAGGTTCCCTCGCGCTCCACCATGCGTCCGCCCGTCACCGCCCCGCCCCCGCTCAAGCCCGAGCCGACCCGGTGAACAGGGCCACGGCCCGGGGGCGCCTGTGAGCGGCCATAATGCGCCGGCCGCCTGCTGTGGCGGCTGAGTGTGGCCGGCGCATTGGCAGTCGAGCAGCCGGTGAGGGCAATCGCGTACTGTGGGCGCCAGGGCGAGACGGAAGGGAACAGGCGCCCCCGGGTCTTGGCCCGGCCTCAGGACGCGGAGGATAGTCCGAACTGGTCGGCGGCGGCGAGGAACGCCCGGACGTTCTCGATCCGCGTGTCCGCGGGCAGGTCGCACGACGGCATGAGGATGTAGCGCTCCAGCGGGGTGCGGACGCCCGCGACGCAGGCGCGGACCGCCTCGCGGATCGCCGCCTCGTCCCCGCCGCGCACGCACTGGATGACGTCCACGTTGCCGGCGGTGGTCGTCCTCCGGCCGTAGAGGTCGTGGACCTCTCCGATCGGCACACCCGCGTCCAGGGTGATGCAGTCCGCGCCGGTTTCCGGATACAGGGGGATCTGCGTCGCGATCTTGCCGCACTGGTGGAGGAAGCAGTCGAGACCGGCGGCGCGCGCCCGCTCGAAGAGTGCCCGCTCTCGCGGCAGGACCACGTCCCGGTAGAGGTCCCCCGCGACGAGGGTCACCGCGCCGTCGGCGATGCAGGCGCCGTCGACGAGCCCGCGCGCCGCGAGCCGCTCGAAGAGGGCGGCGGAGAGCCGCACGCCGAGGTCGCAGACCGCGGCGACGAAGCCGGGGTCCGAGATGCTCCTCTCCTGGAGCAGGTGCCAGTCGCAGAGGATCATCCCCCACGTGAAGGGGCCCCATGACGTGACGCAGAGGTGGCGCGCCGGCAGGCGCCGCCGCACCTGCGCGATCATCTCGACGAGGGCCAGCGCCGCCGGCGCCGCGTCGAGGTCGATGTCCACGAGCTCGCGCGCGTCCTCCGCCGACTGCACGAGCGGGAAGGAGAGCAGGGGGGCCTGCCCGTCGCCGAAGGCCAGCTCCCCGCCGATGGCCTCGGCCGGGAGCGTGTTCAGGCCAGAGCCGAGGAAGACGATGTCCGTGTCCAGCCCGCCCCAGAGGTCGGCGAGACGGTTGCCGAAGGCGGCCGGATCGTCCTTCAGGCCATCCGGCCGCAGCCCGCACCGGCGGTAGGACCAGAGCCCGCCGCCGAAGAGCGCCCGCGGCAGCCGGTCGGCGCGCCCGCCCCGCAGGACGTGGCGGATGCGCTCGCGGCCGGTCATCTAGCGCGGCAGCGTCAGGCGGGCGCCGCGGCGGCCGAAGCTGACGAAGAGCGCGAGCGCGACCACGGCAAGCGCGAGCGAGATCGCCTGCGTCGCAGAGAGCCAGGGGAGGACCGCCAGCTTCGCCTGCGCGCCCCGGAAGGCGTCCTCGACCATGCGGGCGAGGGCCGCCAGGATGAGGTAGAGCCAGAAGACCTGTCCCGGGGCGCGCCGGCGCGGCCGGTAGGCCACGAGCGCGGCGAACACGACCACCCCCGCCGCCGTGGCGAAGAGCTGGGAGGGGAAGAGCGGGACGTTCAGCGGCGCGAGCGACTCGGGGTGCGTGTAGGTCACGCACAGCGGCGGGTCCCAGGGGGCGCCGTAGCAGCAGCCCGCGGCGAAGCAGCCGACGCGCCCGATCGCCTGGCCGATCGCGATGCCCGGCGCGAAGAGGTCCGCGACCTCCCAGGCGGGGAGCCCGGCGCGGCGCACGGTGAGGTAGCAGAGCGGCACCGCGAGCAGCAGCCCGCCGTGGAAGACGAGGCCGCCCTCCCAGATCGCCAGCGCGCGCAGCGGATGCGCGGCGTACTCGCGCAGGTTGAAGAGCACGTAGAGCAGGCGTGAGCCGACGATCGCCGCCAGCACCGCGACGAAGGCCACGTCGAGGACCGGTTCCGCCGGCAGCCCGGCGCGGCGCGCGCCGCGCAGCACGATGGCGAGCGCCGCCAGGAATCCGAGCGCGACGAGGACGCCGTAGGTGTGCAGCGTGAAGGGGCCCAGCTCGTGGCCGAGGAGCGTGAAGGGGCCGAGGCGCAGCAGGACCGGGAACACGCGCTTCAGCCCTCGGGCGGGGCGTTTGCGGGCGGTGCGTCCGCCGGGGCGCCGCCGGAGGCGACGCCGCCGTGGCCGTGCTGGAACGAGTGCAGGAGCAGCAGCACGGCCCCCGAGGTGATGGCCGCGTCGGCGACGTTGAAGGTGTACCAGTGGTACGACCCCCAGTACCAGTCGATGAAGTCCACGACGCTGCCGAAGCGCAGGCGGTCGACGAGGTTGCCCACCGCCCCGCCCGCGACGAGCGAGAGCGCGACGAGCGCCAGGCGGCTCTCGCGCCCCCACTGGCGCAGCAGCGCCACCAGCAGCGCCAGCGCCGCCAGCGTCACGGCGGTGAAGAGCAGCCTGCGCCCCGCGGTCGGCGTCCCCGAGAACAGGCCGAACACGCCGCCGGTGTTGCGGCTGAACGTCAGGTCGAAGCAGCCCGGGACGACGGTCATGGGCGGGGCGCCCGGCATCGCGTGCAGGACCCAGGCCTTCGTCACCTGGTCGAGCAGCAGGACGCCGCCGGCGATCGCCGACGCGGCGGCCCAGGGGAACCGCTCCGTCCGCATGCGAAGACCCCGACCCGGCCCGCGGCCGCCCTAGGCGAGGTGCCGGCCGAGGAGCAGGTCGAGCCGCCGGCGCGTCTCGTCGCCGATGGCGGCGCGGTCGGTGATGATGGCGTGCGCCAGGGCGTTGCAGCAGGCGCAGGCACGTTGCGCCGGGATCATCGTCGCGGCGCGGCGGATGATCTCCTGCGCGAGCTTGACGTTCTGGTTGATGATCTTCAGGATCTGCTCGACCGAGACCTCCTCGGTCTCGTGCCAGCAGTCGTAGTCGGTGGCCAACGCGAGCGTGGCGAAGCACAGCTCGGCCTCGCGGGCGAGGCGCGCCTCCGGCAGGTTGGTCATGCCGATGACGTCCACGTCCCACGAGCGGTAGAGCTGCGACTCCGCCAGCGTCGAGAACTGCGGTCCCTCGATGCAGACGTAGGTCCCGCCTTTGTGCATGGTCGCGCCCGCCTTCCTGCCCGCGTGGTGCAAGATCTCCACGAGGTCCGCGCAGACCGGCTTGTCGAAGGGGATGTGGCAGACGACGCCGCCGCCGAAGAACGTGCGCGGCCGCCCCTTCGTCATGTCGATGAACTGGTCCGGCAGGCAGATGTGCCCGGGCGCGATCTCCTCGCGCATGCTCCCCACCGCGGAGACCGAGATGAGGTGCGTCACGCCGAGCTGGCGCATCGCGTGGATGTTGGCCAGATAGGGGACCTCGGAGGGCAGGAGGCGGTGGCCGCGGCCGTGCCGCGGCAGAAAGGCCACGCGCCGCCCCTCGAGCGTGCCGACGACCACCTCGTCGGAGGGGGCCCCGAAGGGGGTGTCGACCGCCACGCTGACCACGTCGTCCAGATCGGGCATGCGGTAGAGCCCGCTGCCGCCGATGACGCCGATGCTCGCTCGCTCCATGCGTTCACGCTCCTCGTCCGTGTCGAGAAAAATCATTTTAGCATCCGCAGATAGCGCTCACAAGCACCTTGACCGTCCGCGGCGGTTGATCGTATGATCGTCCCCCGTGAATGCCCAGGGGGGGGAGCCTCGGCCGTCGGGGCTTGCGTCGCCGCAGCCGGGCGGCGCGACGGCGGCCGCGGGGGACCTGCCCGGCTACGCCGAGTGCCACTACTGCAGGGTCACGAAGAAGAGGCGCGCGTGGCGCTGTCGCCGCTGCGTCGGCCGGCTTGACCTGCGGGACCGCCTGATCCGGGCCGCGGAGGAGCCGCCGCGCCGGCGCGCCGGCCTCGGCCTCTCCCTCGTCCTGCCGGGCGCGGGCCACCTCTGGGCCGCCCGCCCCGGGGCGGGCCTGCTCTATCTCGTGATCCTCGCGGTCGCCCTCGGCTACTACCTCACCCTCCAGGTCGACATGAACGTCGGCCGCTGGATGACCGCCGGCGCGCTGGTCGCGGTCTGGGTCTTCGCCGCCCTCGACGCGGCGCGCGGGCAGGTCGAGGTCCGGCCGCCGTGCCAGGAGGCGTGCCCCGCCCACCTCGCGTGCCTGCAGTACGTGCAGCACGTGCGCGAGGGGCGGCCGCTCGCGTCGCTCGAGCAGATCCTTCAGCTCTGCCCGCTGCCCGCCAGCATCGGGCGCGTGTGCCACCACCCCTGCGAGAAGGAGTGCCGCCGCGGCCGCGAGGGCGAGCCGATCGCGATCTGCGGGCTCAAGCGCTTCGTCGCCGACGGCTGGCACGGCGAGGCGCGCGAGTTCTACCGCGCCGCCGCGCCGCCGTCGCCGGTGTTCCCGGAGCGGGTGGCGGTGGTCGGCGCCGGACCCTCGGGGCTGGCGGCGGCGCTCTCGCTGCGGATCATGGGCTTTCCGGTCACGCTCATCGAGGCCGAGGCGGAGGCCGGCGGCATGCCGGGCGCCGCGATCCCCGACTACCGGCTGCCGCAGGAGGTCTACCGGCGCGAGGTGCGCTCGATCATCGACACGGGGATCGAGATGCGCTTCGGCCGGCGGCTCGGCAGGGACTTCCAGCTCGCTGACCTGCAGGCGGAGGGCTTTGCCGGCGCCTACCTCGCCCTCGGGTGCCAGCGCACGGTGCGGCTGCCGCACTGCGGGACCGCGGAGCAGGGTTTCCACGACGGGCTCGAGCTGCTGGTGCGCGCCAAGCGCGGGGAGGCGGAGCGGCTCGCCGGCGAGGTCCTCGTCATCGGCGGCGGCAACGTCGCCATGGACGTGGCGAAGACGGCGCTGCGCCTCGGCGCCTCGGCGGTGCGGGTGATCTTCCTCGAGACGCGCGAGACGATGCCCGCGCACTCGTGGGAGTGCGACGAGGCGCTGGCCGAGGGCGTGATGCTCGTGCCCGCGGCGGCGACGGTCTCCTTCGAGATGCGCGACGGCCGCGTCGCCTCGGCCCTCTGCAGGCGCGTGCAGCGCATCGAGCTGGACGAGAAGAAGCGCATTCGCCCCGTGCTCTGGGAGGGGACGGACTTCACGCTGCCGGCGCAGACGGTGCTCACCGCCGTCGGCTCGGGGGCGGACTACAGCGTGCTGCCCGCGCCGCCGCCGCGCACGCCGGCCTGGAAGGGCGCCTACGTCGGGCGGCTCCCCGCAGCGGCGGGCTGCACGATCCCCGTCTTCTACGGCGGCGACTACCTCACCGGCCCGGCCTCGGTCATCCAGGCCATCGCGGCGGGCTACCAGGCCGCCGAGGGGCTGTACCGCGCGCTCGGCAAGGTGCAGCGCTTCCGCGGCCCGTACTGGAACCTCGCGCGCCGCGTGCGCTTCACGGGGTACCTGGACAACCCGAAGCTGCGCCTGCGCACACAGCCGGCGGTGCGCGAGCCGGCCGAGCGGTGCACCAGCTTCTGCGAAGTCTGCGCCGTCTACCCGGAGCAGGACGCGGTCACCGAGGCGTCGCGCTGCCTGCGCTGCCGCTGGACGATCCACAAGCCGCCCAAGGCGCCGCGGACTCCCACCCTGCGGGTGCCGACGTTCAAGACGTGAAGAAGGGCCTTCGCGCCGCGGCGCGATCCTGTTACCATACAAGCCCATGATCCCCGACGTTCCCCGGCACGACGCAGGCCGCGCCGCGCCCGCGTGGCGCACGCACACCGGCCTGCTGGTCCTCGGCGGCATGAGCGCCTTTGCGGTGCTGCTGCTCGTGCTCTCGGTCTTCGGCGACCAGGGCTTCTTCCGCATCCGCCGCCTCTCGCGCGACAAGGCGCTCCTGGAGGAGAAGGTCGCCGGGGCCGAGCAGGACGCCGGGGCGTTGCGCCGCCGGCTCACCGACCTGCGGGAGGGGCGCGCCAGCTCGGAACTCGCCGCGCGCGAGAAGCTCGGCCTCGTCAAGCCGGGCGAGGTTGTCTACGACTTCCGGGGCGACCCGCTGCGGCCGGACGCCGCGGCGGCCGCGGGCGGGCGCTGAGGAGGCAAATCCGCGCCTCACGCGCGGATCAGTGGCTCAGCCGCGCTTGTTCCGTCCGGCCCCGGGACCCTTCTTGTCGAGGCCCAGCACGGCGCGCATGCCCTTGATCGAGCAGTAAGGCCCGCACATCGTGCAGACGTCCCCCGTCGGCAGCTCGCCCGAGCGGCGTCGCGTCGCAATCGTCTCCGGGTCGAGGGCGTGCTGCTGCTGCCCCTGCCAGTCGAG
Source organism: bacterium (assembly GCA_036524115.1). Lineage (NCBI taxonomy): Bacteria > bacterium. The sequence goes on from DATDCY010000361.1 coordinate 9,330, forward strand.
CGCCGCGCGGCAGCGGGCCATCTCCCGGTCGCGGGCGTGCGCGGCGGCGCTGCCGCGCGCCAGGTCCGCGGCGTGCGCCGCGATCTTCGCGGCCACCACCCCCTGGCGGACGTCCTCGAGGCCGGGCAGCCCGAGGTGCTCCGCGGGCGTGACGTAGCAGAGGAAGTCGGCGCCGGCCCAGGCCGCGAGCGCGCCGCCGATGGCCGAGGTGATGTGATCGTAGCCGGGGGCGCAGTCGGTGACCAGTGGACCGAGAACGTAGAAGGGGGCGCCGTCGCAGAGGCGCTTCTCGAGCAGGACGTTGGCCTGGATCTGGTCCATCGGCACGTGGCCGGGGCCCTCGATCATCGCCTGCACGCCGGCCTCGCGGGCGCGGCGCGCGAGTTCCCCGAGGGTCACCAGCTCCTGGACCTGCGCGCGGTCGGTGGCGTCGGCGAGGCACCCCGGGCGCAGCGCGTCCCCGAGGCTGAGCACCAGGTCGTGGCGGCGCGCGATCTCGAGCAGCCGGTCGTACTGGGCGTAGAGCGGGTTCTCCGCGCCGCGCCGGGTCATCCACTCGGCGAGGAAGGCGCCGCCGCGGCTGACGATGCCGAGCACGCGCCCCTGCGTGCGCACGTGGCCCAGGCTCTGGAGCGTGAGGCCGCAGTGGACCGTCACGAAGCCCACGCCATCGCGGCCGTGGCGGTCGATCTCGTCGAACAGGGCGTCCGGGTCCATGCGGTCGAGCCGCCCGGGGTGGTGCGCGAGCGTGTCCACCGCCGCCTGGTAGATGGGCACCGTGCCGACGGAGACCGGGCTGGCCGCGATGATCGCCGCCCGGATCAGGTCCAGGTCGCCGCCGGTCGAGAGGTCCATCACCGCGTCGGCGCCCGCCGCCACGGCGACGGCGAGCTTCGCCAGCTCGCCCTTGAGGCCCGAGCGCGCCTGCGACGTCCCGAGGTTGGCGTTGACCTTCACCGAGAGCCCCGCGCCCACGCCGAGGTGGCGCGCACCGCGGGCCTTGCCGGGGCGGCAGAGCACGATGGTTCCCGCGGCGACGCCCGCTCGGACGACCTCCGGGTCCACGCCCTCCTGGCGCGCGACGTTCAGGACCGCCGGCGGGGTCTCCCCGCGCCGCAGCCGCTCGAGTATCGTGCCGGACCTGCCACGTGCGCTCATCGTCTCCCCGTCTTCCCCTCATCCGCGCCTACGCGCGCAATCGACGTGCACCGCAATACCATGATCCAGGGCATATCAACAATCCTGCCCTGCTGGATCCGCGCGCACGCGCGGATCGTGTCCTCAGCCCCAGCCGCCCTCGCGGGCGACGGCGGCGGCGGCCCGGGCCGCCGCGCCTCCCGCCCCGAGGAGGCTTCTGACCTTATCACACTTCTCCCGAAACCGCGCCGCCCGCGCCGGGTCCTCGAGCAGTCCGGTGAGCGCGGCGGCGACTGCGTCCGGGCAGCAGTCGCCCTGGATCAGCTCGGTCACCCAGGGTTCGTCGAGCAGCAGGTTCGGCAGGCCCGCCCAGCGCACCCGCACGAGACGGCGCGCGATGGCGTGCGAGAGCGCGGAGAGCCGGTAGACGAGGACGAAGGGCGTGCCGATGAGCGCCGCCTCGAGCGTTGCGGTGCCGCTGGCGACGACCGCGGCGTCCGCCGCGGCGAGGCAGTCCCAGGCGCGGCCGTCGACCACCCGGGTGTCCGGCGGGGAGGCGGCGAGCCGCTCGCACAGCGGGCGCAGGGCCGTGGTGCATTTGCCGTACGCCATCCCGCATACGCCGACCTACGCGCGCTGGCTTCGGCGATTGCTGAC
>DATDCY010000362.1 GCA_036524115.1 bacterium
CCTGGCGTTGCTGGAGGAAGTGCACCGCCGTGCCGTCGCCTGAGGCGCTGGCCTGGGCGCGCCGCGTCGCCGGCGCCGGCGGGAACTTCGCCATCCAGCCGCTGCCGCCCGCCGGGTCCACGCGCATTCTCTCGCGCCTCTCGCACGCCGCGGGGAGCTTCGTGCTCGTCGAGAACCCGCTGCCCGCCGGCGACGCGGTGAACGAGAACGACGGCTTCGCCTACCTCGCGGCGCACCTTGGCGCACGGGGCGTGCCCGTCCCCGCGCTGTTCGCGTATGAGCGCGCGCGCGGCTGGCTGCTCGTCGAGGATCTCGGCGACCTCGACCTCTTCGCCGAGGTCCGGCGCAGGGCGCGCGACGGCAACGCCCAGGACCGCGCCGCGCTCGCCGCCCTCTACTGCGAGGCGCTCGACGTGCTCGTGCGACTGCAGGTCGACGGCGCAGCCGGCTTCGAGCCGTGCCGCACGCACAACCCGCCATACGACGCGGCGCTGATGCGCGAGGCCGAGTCGGGGTACTTCGTGCGGGAACTGGTGGTGAACCACCTCGGCCTGGCCGTGCCGCCCGGGCTCGACGAGGAACTGGCGCGATTGGCCGCGCGCGCGGCAGGCGCCGGCGCGGCCTTCCTGCTCCACCGCGACTACCAGTCCCAGAACCTGAAGATCCACGACGGACGGGTCCGCGTCATCGATTTCCAGGGGGCGCGTCCCGGCCCGCCGCAGTACGACGTCGCGGCGCTCCTGCTCGACCCGTACGTCGACCTGCCGCCGGGGCTGCGCGCCCAGCTGCTCGAGCACTACCTCGCCGCCTTCGGAGCGCGCGCCGACGTCGGCCGCGATGCCTTCCTCGCGTTCTTCCCGGCGATCGCCGCTCACCGACTCATGCAGGCGCTGGGCGCCTACGCCTTCCTCGAGCTGCGCCGGGCGAAGCCTGCGTTCCTCACGCACGTGCCGGTTGCGCTGCGCCTGCTCGAGGAGACCCTCGCGCCGCTCGCGGGCGAGGCCCCCCGGCTCGCGGCGCTCGTCGCCGCGGCGCGCCGCCATGCGAAGACCCCCGCGGGCGCGGGCTGGAGACAGGCGTGAGCGCGCGCCCCGCCGCCCCGCGCGCCATGGTCCTCGCGGCCGGGTTCGGCACCCGCCTTCGCCCGCTGACGAACACGACGCCCAAGCCGTTGCTTCCTGTCGCCAACCGCCCGCTGCTCGAGTACACCTTCGCGCTGCTCGCCGGCGCCGGCGTGCGCGAGGCCATCGTCAACGCCCACCACCTCGCCGACGAACTCGAGCGCGGCCTGCGCGCCCTCGACCCGTCGGGGCTCGCGCTCCACGTTTCACGCGAGCGGGCCATCCTCGGCACGGCCGGCGGGCTCAAGCGCGCCGAGAGCTTCCTCGCCGGCGGGACGTTCCTGCTGCTCAACGGGGACTTCCTCGTTGATGTCGACCTGCGCCGGGTGCTAGACTTTCACGTGGAAATGCAGGCAACGGCCACCATGGTGCTCGTCCCCGACGCCGACGCCGGGGTGCTTGGCGTCGATCCCGACGGTGTGATCCGCCGCTTCATAGCCCCGCGCCCCGCCGACGAGCCGGCCGATCGGCTCTCCTGCGGCTTCACCGGGATCCACGTGCTCGAGCCGGAGGTCTTCCGGCTGATCCCGCCGAACCGCCCATGGGAGATCAACCGCCAGGCGTACCCCGACCTGCTCAAGCGGGGCGGGCGCGTCTGCGGCTTCGTCCACCGCGGCTACTGGCGCGAGGCCGGCAGCCCGGCCGGATATCTCGCGGCCAACCGCGAGGTGCTCGCCGGCCGCGCCGGGGCGCTCGCGCCGCGCCCGTGCTCGGGATCGCCGGCGCTCGCCGGCGCCGTCTGCTCGCCGC
>DATDCY010000363.1 GCA_036524115.1 bacterium
AGTCGCCGCAGCCCGCCGCGGCGCCGCTGCTCGCTCACCGCGCGCCCCCGCCGGCCGGACGGCGCCCCGCGCCCATCAGGTGACGCTGTAGACCCGTGACGCGCTCCGCCCGTCGAAGAGCCGCATCTGGCCGACCTCCTCGTAGGGGAAGCTCACCGGGTAGTCGCCGCAGAAGCACGCGTAGCAGAAGGTCTCCTCGCCGGGCAGGACGACGGCGCGCAGCCCCCCGAGGCTGAGGTAGGCGACCGAGTCGGCGGTGAGGTAGGTGCGGATCTGCTCGAGGTCGTGCGTGGCCGCGACCAGCTCCTGGCGCGTCGGCGTGTCGATGCCGTAGTAGCACGGGTGCGTCGTCGGCGGGCTGGAAATGCGCATGTGCACCTCCGCGGCGCCCGCGGCGCGCAGCATCTTGACGATCTTGCGGCTGGTGGTGCCGCGGACGATCGAATCGTCGACCACGACGACCCGCTTGCCCTCGACCACCGAGCGCACGGGATTGAGCTTGAGCTTGACGCCGAAGTGGCGGATGGACTGGCTCGGCTCGATGAACGTCCGGCCGACGTAGTGGTTGCGGATCAGCCCGAGGTCGAACGGGATCCCCGCCGCCTCCGCGAAGCCGAGGGCGGCCGGGACGCCGGAGTCCGGGACGGGCACGACGACGTCGGCGACGACCGGCGTCTCCTCCGCGAGCCGCCGGCCCAGGCGCTTGCGCACGTCGTGGACGGTGCGGCCGAAGACGAGACTGTCGGGGCGCGAGAAGTAGATCAGCTCGAAGACGCAGTGCGCGTGCGCCGCCGGCGGGAAGGGCCGGAAGCTGCGCATCCCGTCGCGGTCGGCGACGATCAGCTCCCCCGGCTCGACCTCGCGCTCGAAGGCCGCGCCGATCAGGTCCAGCGCGCAGGTCTCGGAGGCGACGACGACGGCGTCCTTCAGCCGCCCGAGCACGAGCGGGCGGAAGCCGTTCGGGTCGCGCACGGCGAGGAGCTGGTCCTCGCCCATGATCAGCAGGGAGTACGAGCCCTTGACGCGGCGCAGCGCCGCCACGAGGCGCTCGGCCAGCTCGGTCTGCTCGGCGCGCGCCATGAGGTGGACGATGACCTCGGTGTCCATCGTCGACTGGAAGATGGCCCCGTCGCGCTCGAGCTCGGCGCGCAGGTCGAGCGCGTTGACCAGGTTGCCGTTGTGCGCGACGGCGAGCGACCCGAAGCCGCTCTCGACGACGAACGGCTGGGCGTTCTTGATCTCGCTGGAGCCGGCCGTGGAGTAGCGGTTGTGGCCGATGGCGAGGTCGCCGGGGAGGCGCTTGAGCACCTCGCGGTTGAAGATGTCCGCGACCAGGCCCATCGCCCGGTGCGAGTAGAGGTCGCGGCGGTCCGAGGACACGATCCCGGAACTCTCCTGCCCGCGGTGCTGCAGCGCGTGCAGGCCCAGGTACGTCAGGTTCGAGGCCTCCGGGTGCCCGTAGACCCCGCAGACCCCGCACTTCTCGCCGAGCTCGAGCGTCACCGTCCCTCCTCTCCGCGCCGCGGCCTGCCGCCGCGCGCGGATTGCCGGCTATAATAGGACGGCATGCCGAAAATGCAAATGCGCCGTCTCGGCGGCGTCGCCCTGTTGTCTTCGATGCTCGCGCTCGCCTGCGGATGCGCGGGCGCGCCGCGCGGCGGGGGGCAGCCCAACTGGAGCGAGGCGGGCCTCGCCTCCTGGTACGGCGCGGACTTCCACGGCCGCCGCACCGCCAACGGCGAGCGCTACAACATGTACGCCATGACCGCCGCGCACAAGACGCTCCCGCTCGGCACCACCGTGACCGTCACCCACCGGGGCAGCGGCCGGCGCATCCGGGTGCGCGTGAACGACCGCGGGCCGTTCGTCGCGGGCCGCGTCATCGACCTGTCCCTGGCGGCCGCGCGGGCGCTCGGCTCCGCCGGGGACGGCGTCGCGCCCGTGCTCCTCGAGGCCCGGCTGCCCGCGGGCGCCTTCGTCGCCGCCGCGCG
>DATDCY010000364.1 GCA_036524115.1 bacterium
GCGCCCGGCGCCCGGGGACCCGTCCGGTCAGGCTTGACAACCGCCCACCCTGGCGCGTAACATGCTGTTTTCCCTGCGCCAACGAGACGGCCGCGAGCGGCCGGCGCGGGCGAGCGGACGCTGGTGCGGAACGAAGAGCGCGGAGGTCAGATTCAGATGAAGGTCATCCTCAAGGCAGACGTGGAGCGGCTCGGCAAGGTGGGGGAAGTCGTGGCCGTGGCCCCGGGGTACGCCCGCAACTATCTCATGCCGCGGAAGCTGGCGCTGGAAGCGACGGCGAGCAACCTCGCCGGCATCGAGACGGAGAAGAAGCGCTACGCGAAGGCCCAGGCCCGCGCGGCCGCCGGCGCACGCGAGCTCGCGGAGCGCCTCGCCGCCCTCTCGCTCACCATCCGCCAGGCCTCTGGCGAGAGCGACCGGCTCTTCGGGACCGTGACGACGATGGACATCGCCGCCGCGCTCGCGAAAGAGGGGATCGAGATCGACCGGCGGCAGATCACGATCGAGGAGCCGATCAAGACGCTCGGCATCTACACGGTCCCGGTCAAGCTCCACGCCGAGGTCAGCGCGCCCCTCAAGGTCTGGGTGGTCAAGGAGTAGCGGTCGCCCCCGGGGCGCCCGCGTCCCATGGGACCCACGACAGCGGCGGAGGCGGGCCTCGACCGCCTCCCGCCGCAGAGCCTGGAAGCCGAGCAGTCCGTGCTCGGCGCCGTGCTTCTCGACAACGCCGTGCTGCCGCGCGTCGTCGAGATCCTGCAGCCGGAGGACTTCTACCGCGGCGCGCACCGGCGCATCTACGCCGCGATGCTCGACCTGTTCGAGCGCGACGAGGCCTCCGACCTGATCACCCTGCGCGAGCGGCTCGAGCAGAAGAACGAGCTGGCCGAGGTCGGCGGCGCCGTCTACCTGGCCTCGCTCGTCGACCAGGTCCCCACCGCGGCCAACGTCGCCCACCACGCGCGCATCGTCCGGGAGAAGGCCGTGCTGCGCGGGCTCATCACGACCTCGACCGAGATCGCCGCGCTCTCCTATGAGGGCGCCCGCGAGGTCGACCAGATCCTCGACGAGGCCGAGCGGCGGATCTTCCTGCTCTCGGAGCGCAGCGTGCGCGAGGGCTTCGCGCCGATGCGCGAGGTGATCAAGAGCAGCTTCAAGGTCATCGAGCAGCTCTACGAGAAGAAGGCCCACGTCACCGGCGTCCCCTCGGGCTTCGCCGATCTGGATCAGTACACCAGCGGCTTCCAGTCCTCGGACCTGATCATCATCGCCGGCCGGCCGAGCATGGGCAAGACCGCGTTCGTGCTGAACATCGCCGAGCACGTCGGGATCGAGTCGCGGCTGCCGGTGGCCGTCTTCTCGCTCGAGATGAGCCGCGAGCAGCTCGTGATGCGCATGCTCAGCTCGCTTTCGCACGTCGACGGCAACCGGCTGCGCCGCGGCTTCCTCGGCCGCGAGGACTGGCCCCTGCTCTCGCGCGCGGCCGGCAAGCTCTCGGACGCGCCGATCTACATCGACGACTCGGCGGGCTGCAGCGTGCTGGAGATCCGGGCCAAGTCGCGCCGCCTCAAGGCCGACCACGGGCTGGGCCTGGTCATCATCGACTACCTGCAGCTCATTCGCGGCCGCGACCGCTCCGAGAACCGCCAGCAGGAGATCTCGGAGATCTCGCGCTCGCTCAAGAGCCTGGCCAAGGAGCTCAAGGTCCCCGTCATCGCCCTCTCGCAGCTCTCGCGCGCGGTGGAGTCGCGCGGGGGCGACAAGCGTCCGCAGCTGAGCGACCTGCGCGAGTCCGGCGCCATCGAGCAGGACGCCGACGTGGTCGCCTTCATCTTCCGTGAGGACATGTACCGCGAGGAGTCCGAGCAGCAGGGCATCGCGGAGGTCATCATCCGCAAGCAGCGCAATGGGCCGACCGGGACCGTGAAGCTCGTGTTCCGCAGGGAATGCACGCGTTTCGAGAACGCGGCCCCGGGCTACGCGGAGTGAGGCCGGGCCCGGAGCCGGAGGCGGACGCGGGGCGGGCCACCCGCGCGCTCATCGACGTCGAGGCCTTCGCCCACAACGTGCGGCTCGCCGTGCGCCTGGCCGGGCCCGGGCGGCAGGTGCTGGCCGTGGTCAAGGCCGACGCCTACGGCCACGGCGCCGCGGTCCTCGGGGGCGCGGCGCTGGCGGCCGGGGAGGGGCACCGCGGCAAGACGAGAACACACCATGCTTATAG
>DATDCY010000365.1 GCA_036524115.1 bacterium
CATCCTCGGCGAGATCGCGCGCTTCGCGGAGTCGGACGCCGGCCGGGCCCTCGCGCTCGCCGCGCGCGACGGCCGCCTCGCCCGCGAGCTCCCCTTCCTCGTCCGGATGGAGGGCGAGGGCGGCACGCCCGACGCGTACCTCGTCGGCGCCATCGACGCGCTCGTCGCCGAGCGGCGCGGCGCCGGGTTCACCGTCATCGACTACAAGTACGCGGTGCCCCGCCCGGCGGCCGCGGAGCGCTACCGCCTCCAGCTCCTCGCCTACGCCCTCGCCGCGCGCCGCGCCCACCCCCGCGCCCGCGTGCGGGCGCGCCTCCAGTTCCTGCGCGGCGATCTCCGCGCCGTGGACGTGACGCCGTCCGCGGCGGACCTCGACCGCTTCGCCCGGGAAGCCGCCGCGCTCGCCTGGGACGTCCATCGGGGCGCCGGCGCCGAGCTCTCGCCCGCGGACTTGGGGCGGGACGAGGCGCGCTGCCGCGCCGAGGGGTGCGGGTTCGTGGGCCGGTGCTATCCCGCGGCGCGCCGGGGGAGAAGCCCCGGCGCAGCCGGGGAGGGACGGCGCCCCTCCCCGCCGGAAGCGAACCGCGCGGGCGCGAATGCGCTCGCGGTCCGCTGATTCCGCTTCCCACTTGAGGTGACGCTCGAGATGGGGGGTGTGGGGGGAGAGTTCTCCCCCCACTAGTCATCATGGAACGACCGGCTCCGATTCGCAGACCGTGGGTTACGCTGCGTTCGGGAAGAAGCACAGCGCAGAGCCACATGCGAATGGAGCCGGCCAATGAAGAAGGTACGTTTCGTCGGTCTCGATGTCCACGCGGAGACGATCGCGGTCGCGGTTGCCGAGCCGAGCGGTGAGGTGAGGTCCTTGGGCGTGATCCCGAACAGGGCGGATGCGGTCCGCAAGCTCGTGAGGAAGCTCGGAGCGCCCGAGCAGCTGCGGGCCTGCTACGAGGCAGGGCCCACCGGCTACGCCCTGTACTGGCAGCTCACCGAACTCGGCGTGAGGTGCGAGGTGGTGGCACCGACGCTCGTGCCGGTGAAGGCGGGCGACCGGGTGAAGACGGACCGGCGCGACGCGGAGAAGCTCGCGCGCAGCTACCGGGCCGGCGACCTCACGGCGGTGTGGGTGCCGGACGCGGCGCACGAGGCGCTGCGCGACCTGGTACGAGCGCGGGAGGCGGCAAAGAAGGATCAGCTCCGCGCGCGGCACCGGCTCTCGAAGTTCCTGCTCCGTCAGGGTCGGCGCCCGCCGGAGGGCACGAAGGCGTGGACACTGAGGTACTTCACCTGGGTGAAACGCGACGTGCGCTTCGAGCAGCCCGCGCACGAGGCGACGCTGCTCGACTACCTCGCCGAGGTCGAGCACGCCGCAGCCCGCATCGAGCGGCTGGAGCGCGCCATCGACGAGGCGGTGACGTCGGCGCCGGCGAAGATGCGCGTGGTCATCGACGCGCTCCAGGCGCTGCGCGGCGTCGCCAAGGTCTCCGCGGTCACGATCGTGTGTGAAGTCGGCGAGTTCTCGCGGTTCGAGAAGGCGACCCAGCTCATGGCGTACGCCGGTGTCGTCGCCCGTGAGCACTCGAGCGGCGAGCGCACCTGGCGCGGCGGGATCACCAAGACCGGCAACGCACACCTGAGGCGCATCGTCGTCGAAGCGGCATGGGCTTATCGCCACCGTCCCTCGCTTGGCCGCGCGCTGCGCGGTCGGCAGGACGGGGTCAGCGAAGAGGTGAAGGAGGTCGCCTGGAAGGCGCAGCACCGGCTCCACGGCCAGCACCGGAAGCTCGTCGCCCGCGGGAAGAGCAAGCAGCTGGCGGTGACCGCCGTCGCGCGCGAGCTCCTCGGCTTCATCTGGGCCATCGGCGTGAAGGTAGAGCAGCAGACGCGCGAGCACGGACGACTCGCGGCGTAACGAAAGAGCAAGAAACGGTGAAGCAGGACAGGCAGCGATCGAGGAGCACACGGAACGGAGAACCCTCCTCGCGCCTCTTGCGGCGGGCGACAAGCCCGACCCGCGCCCACTAGTACGAGACAGCTCCCGACGGATCACGACCATGCGGTTCCGACCCGCGAACATCAGAGTGATCAACCGTCGCGACAGCCGCCTCGACCGCTGCCTGATCTGCTTCACCGGGAAGAAGGAAGCCTGAACGAACGCTCCTGTGCTCTTGACAGGTCGTTCCACATCAGAGGCGCCGCAAGGCGCCGGACATCACGCTCACAGCGGCGGCGGGGACGTTGGGCATCACGGGAACCGGGTGCCGCTGTGAGGCGGGTCGCGCCTCAGGGGAAACGCGGCCGTTTCACGTTCCGCGTCCCACGTCCACGG
>DATDCY010000366.1 GCA_036524115.1 bacterium
GCGCCATGCGCTCGCGCCCGAAGACGGCGCCTGCCACTGTTGCACTGTCTGTGAAGCGATGTGGCGAAGGCGCGGTCTGACCGATCCCCTGGCCTGGGAAATTGAGTGCTACGACGTCGGATGGGGCCACGGGCTGCCGGCGTGGCGTCTGGAGGACTGGGTGGCGAAGATGCACAGGCTCTACGGGCGCGAGCGCTTGCCGGAGCCCCCGGCGGGGGAAGTGGCAGAGTCCTGAGCATGGGATCGTAGTTCCCGCGCTCTGCCCCCGAATCGACCCCGCCCCCCGATCATCCAATGCCCGCATGAGCATGTTCGGGAAGATCGGCGCCGCCTTCGGGTCCTCGTCGCGCCCCGTTCCCGGCGCCGCGCCGGGTCGCAACGAGCCCTGCTGGTGCGGCAGCGGCGAGAAGTACAAGCGCTGCCACCTCGACGCCGACCGCCGCAAGGCCCAGGCCCAGCGCTCGAGCTGCCGCACCACCACCTGAAGTCGCTGACCGGGGCCGGTCGGCCCCGCGCTCGCGCCGGCGGCACCCTCAGTACAGCTTCCGGCAGGGGATGCCGGCGCGCTCGAACGCGGCGCGCAGCAGCTCGCCCTTCTCCTCGAAGAACTCCTCGCGCATCGCCCAGTCCAGCCCGCGCTCGCGGTACGTCCGGTCGGCGTAGTGGTAGTTGTAGCGGTCGATCAGCGCGTGGTCGACCTTGCCCTTGAGCAGGTCCGCGAGCCCATCGGCGCCGGGCAGCAGCGGGGCGACCATGACGAACGTCGGCACGCCCGCCGCGTGCAACGTCGCGAGCGCCTCGACGCGCCGCGCCACCGGCGGCGCCCCCGGCTCGAAGATCCGGCGGATGCGCTCGAGCGCGGTGGTGATGGTGAAGCCGACCTCGATGTCGGCCGCGGCGCGCAGCAGGTCGAGATCGCGCAGGACCAGCGGCGACTTGGTCTGGATCGTGACCGGCCAGCCGTTGCGCACGAGGATCTCCAGGCACCGCCGGGTGAGGCGGTAGCGGCGCTCGATCTCCTGGTAGGCGTCGCATACGCCGCTGACCCAGACGCGGCCCTTCTTCTTGCGCAGGATCTCGCGCGCCAGCAGCTCCGGGGCGTTGACCTTGGCGTCGACGAACGTGCCCCACGGCTCCTGGTGGCCGGTGAAGCGCTTCATGAACCGCGCGTAGCAGTAGCGGCAGTCGTGGGCGCAGCCGACGTAGGCGTTGAGCGTCCAGTCCTGGATCGCGGACTTGGAGAGGATGGCCTTGGCTTCGATCTCGCGGACGATCATGCAAACCTGCGGGCGGATCAGCTCAGGGGGCCGTCTCCCAGACGAGCGTGACGGGCGCGCCCTTTTCCAGCCGCACGAGGGCCATCGGGTGCGCCAGCGCCGGCGTCGCCTTCATCTGCGGCGCGTCCTCGGGGGGCGGGGCGAGCGCCGCCGTCAGCTCGACCCGGTCCGGGGTGGCGACGGCCTTCTCCACCGAGACGGTCCAGCCGGGCCCTCGCTGCGCGCCGCCGAGGACCGCCGCCACCCGCTGCACCGAGAAGTCCACGGGAGGCGCGGCGTTCTCCGCGAGGCCGAGCTGTGGCGCGAGCGCCGCCCACTCCGCCGGTGTGGAGGCGACGCGCACGCCCGGCTCGGCGAACTGCTCGCCCGTCAGCCCGGGCAGGTCGAGGTAGGCGAACGCGGCCATGCGCGCCGCGGCGAAGTCGTCGGGGCGGTAGTGGAAGTACTCGACGGGCGTGCGCCGCGCCAGTTCTGCGACGGCCAGGTCGATGGCCTTGCGCACGGCCTGCTCGGTCGCCGCGTTCTGGAAGCCGCCGAAGGCCAGCGGCAGGCGCGTGTGGCCGCCGCCGATCACGCCGATGATGCCGCCGCCCCAGTCGATCCCCTTGGACTCGATCGACGTCGTGAAGAGCACCCGGGAGGTCGCGGCGTCCAGGGCGCGCACATCGATGGCGATGGACGACTCCTTGTACGTCGCCGCGGCGATCGGGATGTGATGGTTCTTCTGGTTGAGCAGCGCGGTGCCGACGAGGGTCCCGAGCCCGATGATCCCGCCGCCGAGGCCCATGGCCTCCGGCTCGAAGCCGGTCACGGTGCCGATGACGAGGACTTCCGCGCCCTCGATCTCACCGATCGGCGCTTCGGTGCCGGCCTTCACGCGCCCGGTCGCGCCGAGGTCCTGCTCGCGCAGCACCTCGCCGAGGTCCTCGCGCTCCAGGACGATGAAGCGTCCGCTGTTGACCAGGGCGGTCGTGAGCATCGTCGCCAGGCCGTCGCCGATCTCGGCCGCGCCCTTGGAGGTCTTGTCCTCGAACTTGGCGACGGCGATCCGGGCCTTCGGGCCGTTGTAGGGCTCCAGCTTGACGCTCGCCATGCCGGGACCGCCGCCGCGGATGGTGGCGGTGGGTCCCGTCGCGCAGCCGCCGGTCAGGAACGGGAGGGACAGCAGGATCGCGGCGCCGGACGTGAATCGTCTCGAGCGTGTTGACATCTATCCTCCTGCTCGTCGATAGTACCAGAAACGTGCACCAACGAGAAAGGATACGCGATGGAAGAGAAGGTGAGAAAGGCGCTCGATCAGATCCGTGGCTCGCTCCAGGCCGACGGCGGCGATGTGAAGCTCGTCTCGGTGGGCGAGGACGGCGTCGTGAAGGTCAAGCTCGTCGGTGCGTGCGCCGGCTGCCCGATGTCGCAGATGACGCTCAAGCAGGGGATCGAGCGGTACCTGAAGCAGCAGATTCCCGAGGTGAAGGAGGTCGTCTCCGTCTAGGGCACCGTCCCCCGCTCCGGGGTCGGATCTTCCCTGTAGCCCCTTTCGCGGGCGACATCGGCTTTTTCCGATTTCGTAACAGGCTGCCTGGGTCAGGCGGGAGCGTCATGGTGCGTCCCGGCAAGGCAGCGCCGAGCGCGCGCGGAGGCGGGCTGGTGCCCGCCGCACAAGCAGCGCAAGAAGCAACACAGCCGGGGCGCGCCAGGGCCTCCCGAGTGACCCAGGCAAATCAGCCCGACAGTTCCGCCATCAGGTCCCTGACCGGGAGGATCCGGTCGACGCGCCAGGCGGTCGCGCCGACGGTGTAGATCGGCTCCTCCTTGTCCGGGTTGTACCCGGCCGAGCTGAGCAGGCCGTTGCAGATGCAGAAGTGGTGCTCGTTGCTCTCCTTGGCCGGGCACCGCGTGAAGTTCCCCTTCTCGTCCTTGAGCAGCACGTAGCCCTTGTCGCACTTCGGCGGGCGCCTGCGCGCCAGGGCCGAGATGTACATCGGCGAGTCCTTGAGCACCCGGAAGGGCAGGCCGCAGGGCGAGCCGGGGTCGTGCGCGACGAGGATGTCGTCCTGCGCCGCGTCGACGACCGCCTGCTTGTAGGCCGCCGTCGCCGAGCTCTCCTCCGTGGCGAGGAACCGCGTGCCCATCTGCACCCCGTCGGCGCCCAGCGCCAGGAAGCGCCGGATGTCCTCGTTCGTGTAGATTCCGCCGGCGACGATGACCGGGAAGTCGCCGTGGCGGCGCGCGGACTCCTTGACCTCGGGCAGCAGCGCCTCGAGGGTGTTCTCCGGCAGGTCGACCTGGTCCATGCGGAAGCCGAGGTGCCCGCCGGCGAGTGGTCCCTCGAGCACGACCGCGTCCGGGCGCTGGCCCTGGCGTTCCCAGCGCCGGCAGATCAGGTCCAGCGCGCGCCCCGAGGAGACGATCGGCACCAGCGCGGTGTCGCCCGGCTTCTGGATGGCCGGCAGCGTCAGCGGCAGCCCGGCGCCCGAGATGATGACGTCGGCCTTCGCGTCGATCGCCCCGCGCACCGAGGCCTCGTAGTCGCGCTGGAGGGCGACCATGATGTTGATGCCGGCGAAGCCCCCCCGCGCCTTGGCGAGCGAGACCTCCTCGTAGACGGCGTCGTAGGTGTTGGTCTTCTTGCCCGAGCGCTTGGAGACCAGCCGGTCGAGGCAGGCGCTGGAGAGGATCCCGAGCCCGCCGGCCGCCGCGACCGCGCTGGCCAGGGGGGCGAGCGAGACGCCGACCCCCATGCCTCCCTGGACGATCGGCAGGGGGAGGCGCTTGCCCTTGATCGTCAGCGTCGGTAGCGGCGTCATCCTGACAACGATACTTGGTTCCATCAGGAAAGGGAATCGAAAACCTTTCCCGGATTGAGGATGCCGGCCGGATCGAAGACCCGCTTGATGCCGCGCATGATCTCCAGGTGCCGCGCCGGGAGGACGCCCGCCAGCTCCGTCTTCTTGAGCCAGCCGATGCCGTGCTCGCCCGAGAGCACCCCCCCGAGGCGGTAGACCTCGCGGATCAGCGCCGGGAAGACCTCGGCCTTCGCCCGCGCCCAGGCCTCGCCCTCGAGCTGCCCCGCGAGGATGTTGACGTGGACGTTGCCGTCGCCGGCGTGCCCGAAGCAGATCACGGGGGCGCCCGCCCGCGAGCCGATCTCCCGCAGGCGCGCGACCAGCTCCGGGATCGCCATGCGCGGGACGACGACGTCCTGCTTGGCGACGTCCCGGTTCTGGCTGCGGACCGCCTCGCCGACCACGCGCCGCGCCTTCCAGAGCGCCTCCTGCTCGGCGCGGCCGTCAGCGACGAGCACGTCCGCCGCCCCGCGGGCGAGGCACAACTCGCCGATCGCCTCGTAGGCTGCGGCGACGGCCTCCGCGGTGTCCCCGTCGACCTCCACGACCAGGTGCGCGCCGGCGTCCGGGAAGCGCATTTCCCGCTCGAGGAAGCGGCGGCTGGCGTCGATCGCGCCGGCGTCCATGAATTCGATCGCGGCGGGCCGCAGCCGCCGCCGGACGATCTCGGCGACGGCCCCCGCGGCCTCCGCGAGCGTCGCGAAGGGGACCAGCAGCGAGGCGCGGTGGCCGGGGAGCGGCAGCAGCCGCAGCGTGACCTGGGTGACCACGCCGAGGGTCCCCTCGGAGCCGATGACGAGATCCAGCAGGTGGTAGCCGGTGGCGTACTTCACGATCTTGCCGCCGAGCGGGAGGATCTCGCCGGTGGGCACGACCAGCTCGCAGCCGGTGACGTAGTCGCGCGTGACGCCGTACTTGACGGCGCGCGGCCCCCCCGCGCCCGTGGCGACGTTGCCGCCGATGCTGCACGAGTCCGCGCTCTGGGGGTCGGGCGGGTAGAAGAGCCCGACGGCGGCCGCCTCGCGCTGGAGCTGACCGGTGATCACGGCCGGTTCGACGACCGCCATCATGTTGCCGGCGTCGATCTCGAGGATGCGGTTCATCCGCTCCAGCGAGAGGACGACGCCGCCGCCGACCGCGAGCGCGCCGGCGACCACGCCGGTGCCGGCGCCGCGGGGGACGACGGGGAAGCGGTGCGCGGTGGCCAGCTTCAGGACCGCCGCGACCTCGGCTGCGGTGCGCGGGAGGACGGCCAGGTCGGGCGGCGCGGCGATGAAGGGGGTCTCGTCACGCGCGTAGGACTCCAGGCCGTCGGCGGCGGCGACGATGGCGTCGGGGCCCAGCTCGGCCTCCAGGAGCCGGCGGACCGCGACGGGGTCGAACGGGCGCGGGGACGGACCCATCTGCAGGCGCTCGCGCCCGGCGCGCCGGCCTAGCGGTAGAGCAGGACCGGGTCCGTGGCCGCGCGCAGGATGCCGTCGGTCGTGCTGCCGACGATCAGCTCGCGCACGCGGCTGTGGCCGTAGGCCCCCATGATGATCAGGTCGCAGGCCTCGCGCTGGGCCACCTGGAGGATCCCCTCGACGGGCGAGCCGCTCTCGAGCAGCGCCTTGACCCGCAGGCGGTGCGGCTCGAGGTAGGACTCGGCCTCGCCGAGGGTCGCCCGGCCCTCGCGCTCGTCGGAGGAGACGCAGACCACCACCAGCGGCAGATCCAGGCCCGCCGCGAGCGTCGCCGCCAGGCCGAGGGCGCGGTTGGCGGTGCGGCTGCCGTCGTACGCGGCGAGGATGCGCGTGACCGGCCGCTCCTGCCGGGGCGTGACGAGCACCGGCTTGGCGCAGCCGCGCACCACCTCCTCGACGGTCGAGCCGAGCAAGAAGCCGCTCCAGCTGGCGTGCTCGCCGCGGCGGCCGGCGACGATCGCGTCGTGGGAGGCCGCCGCGTCGCAGATGACGCGGCTGACGACGCCGGTCTCGGAGCGCGTGGCGCACTCCAGGCCCGCGGCGCGCACGGTGGCGGCGTGCGTCTCGAGGATGACGCGCGCCTTCTCGATGAGGGCGTCGCGCACCTGCTGCTGCAGGTCGAGATACGGCACGACCCCGACGATCCCGGAGAGATCGGCGAGGAACGGGCCCTCGAGCGAGACGATGTCGACGACCGACAGCAGGGTGATGCGCGCCGAGGCGCGCCGGGCGAGCGCGATGGCGTAGCCCACCGCGGCGGCCGAGTAATCGGAGCCGTCGACCGTCACCAGGTAGCTCTTGAGCATCGCGCTTCTCCCCTCCCTGCCGCCCGCCTGGCCTGCCGGGCTAGTAGGCCACGGTGACCGAGGTCATGGTCACCGGCTCCAGCGGCTTGTCCATCTGGTTGCGCGGCACGCTCACGATCTTGTTGACGACGTCCAGCCCCTCGACCACCTCGCCGAAGATCGAGTACTGGCCGTCGAGGTAGGGCGCCGCCGCGACCATGATGAAGAACTGCGAGCCGGCGCTGTTCGGGTCGTTGGTGCGCGCCATCGAGAGGATGCCCGCGGTGTGCTTCTTGACCTTCGAGAACTCCGCCGGGATGGTGTAGCCCGGGCCGCCGGTGCCGTTGCCGCTCGGGTCCCCGCCCTGGATCATGAAGCCGGGGATCACGCGGTGGAACGGGGTGCCGTCGTAGAAGCCGGCCTCGGCCAGCGTGATGAAGTTCTTGACGTGGATCGGGGCGACGTCGGGGAAGAACTTGACGACGATCTTCCCGAACTTCGTGGTGATCGTCGCGCGCGCCTTCTCGTACTTCGCCAGCTCCTCCTTCGTCGGCGGGGTCGGCTTCTCGACTTTGGGGGCGGCGAACGCCATCGTGGCGCCGACGGTCAGCAGGGCGGCGGCGAGCAGCAGCGTGGAACGGATCATGAAGATGTCTCCTTTCGCATCTGGTGGCGGACGGAATATAACACGCACCTTCACCCGCGCGCCACGGGTGCGCCGCCGCGGCCCGTGCCCCCCTCTGGCACAGGGGAGGGAAGGGGGATTTTCCGGCGGATGCGCTCCAGGTGCTCGAGGGCCAGCGGGCGCTTCCGCCGCGAGCGCAGCAGGTAGGCGGGGTGGTAGAGCGGCCAGAAGGCGACGCCCGGCCAGGCCTCCAGCGCGAAGCGGCGGCCGGCCGACTCCCCGAGGGCGACGCCCGCCGACGGCCTGAAGTGACGCAGAGCCGTGGCGCCGAGGAGCAGGACGGTGTGCGGTCGCACGAGCCGGAGCTGGCGCTCCAGGTAGGGCCGGCAGGCGGCGACCTCGTCGGGGCGGGGCACGCGGTTGGCGGGCGGGCGGCACTTGACGAGGTTCGTGATGAGCACGTCCGCGTCGGGGTCGATCCGCGCCTCCCGCAGCAGTTCGTCGAGCAGACGGCCGGCGCGGCCGACGAAGGCCCGGCCCGCGAGGTCCTCCTGCCGGCCGGGGGCCTCGCCGATTGCCAGGATGCCGGCGCGGTGGTCGCCCCGGTCGACGACGATCCGCGTGCGGTTCGCGGCCAGCGCGCAGCGACGGCAGCCGGAGTCGCGCAGCAGCCGCGCGAACGTCGGGTAGTCGGTCGCGCCGACGATCGCCTGGTAGTTCACGGGTTCGACAGCCATGGCTTTCCCTTTGGCACAGGGGGATCAAGGGGGATTTCGGTCCCCCCCCGCGGGGACCAGCTCGAAGAGCGTGATTTCCGGCGGTGCGAGGAAGCGCAGCGGGGGGCCCCAGGTGCCGGTGCCGCGGCTGACGTAGAGCAGGCCCTGCCCCGCGCGCACCACGCCCGCCGTGTGGCGGAACGAGAGGCGCACGACCCAGCGGAAGGGCCAGAGCTGCCCGTCGTGGGTGTGGCCGGAGAGCTGCAGGCCGACGCCGAGGGGCGCCGCCTCTTCCTCGAACCCGGTCGGCAGGTGCTTGAGCAGCAGCGTGAACAGCGCGGGGTCCCCCGCCGCGACGAGCTGCGCCAGCGGGCGCTGGGTGACGGACGGGTCCTGAAGCGAGCGCGGCCCCACGTACTCCAGGCCGACGAGGTTCGCCACGCCCGGGATGGCGGCGGTCTCGTCGCGCAGCACCCGGAAGCCGGCGTCACCGAGGAAGGCGACGGCCCCGCGGATCCCCGTGTAGTACTCGTGGTTCCCGGTCACGGCGTACTTGCCCAGCGGCGGCGTGATCTGCCGCCACATCACCGCGAGGGGCTCGAGGTTGGCGCCGACGGCGTCGAGCATGTCGCCCGTGGCGACGAGCAGGTCGGGGCGTGCCTCCCGAACGCGCCGGAGGATGCCGGCGAGGCGCCGCTCGCCCGCGAGGAGCCCGAGGTGCACGTCCGAGACCTGGACGACGCGCACGGGCGGGGTCCCCGGCGCGAGGCGCGGTGTCGGGACCCGCAGGCGCCGCACGCGGATGTTCTGCGCCTCGATCGCCGACCAGCCGACGATGAGGGCCGCCGCCGCCGCGATGCCGAGGAAGAGGCGGGGGCCGCCGAGGGCGGGCAGCGGCGTGCCGGGGGCGACGTGGCGGCCGATCGCCGCGGCGAGGTTCCAGAGGTCGGCGCAGAGATTGAGCCCGAACAGGTAGAGAGCGGCGCCCATCCAGACGAAGGTCACGAACTCGAGCGCACTGAGCGCCGCCGAGCCGTCGCGCAGCAGCCGCCCGAGGAAGGGCGCGAAGACCATCAGCGCGAAGAAGAGGCCGACGGCGAGGGCGCCTGCCCCGCGGAGCCCGAGCTGGCGGGTGACGCACCACCAGAGGTAGGTGTGGATGGCGGTGTAGATCGCCGTGATGACCAGGAAGAACATGGCTGTCTGCGCGCGGGGGGCGCTCACGATCGGCGCGGGTTGCAGATTCGGGGCCGGCGGCACATGTTCCCAATATACGCACTGGAGCGGCGCCGTGCGCGGCGTCGCCCGCGATCGGGTGCGGGCGGGCGTGGCGGCGACCTGACGCGGGGGACTTGACAAATACAGATATTAGAATATCCTTATATAGCGATGAACGCGACGGACAGGATGGCTCCAGCGGCCGCCAGGATCGAGCAGAAGCGCATCGAGCGCGCCGCCGAGGTCCTCAAGACGGTGGCCCACCCGGTGAGGCTGCGGATCGTCGAGATCCTCGAGTCCGGCGAGCGCAGCGTCACCGAGCTCAAGGATCTGCTGGGCGTGACGCAGCCCCTGACGTCCCAGCACCTCAGCCAGATGCGTGTCCGCGGCGTGCTCGGCTGCCGCCGGGAGGGCGCGCAGGTCTACTACTCGATCGCCGATCCCGGCGTGGTCAAGGTCATTCACTGCATCCGCCGCGGCTGAAGGCGCGCGGCGCGGAAAACGAGGAGGAGAACCCATGAGCACCCTGAAAGAGACCGTCAAGCCCGACCAGACCCTCGACGCCCGCGGCATGGGCTGCCCGATGCCCCTGCTGAAGGCCAAGAAGGCCATGGAGGCGCTCGGCGCCGGCCAGGTCCTCGAGGTCCTCGGGACCGACCCGGGCTCGAAGAACGACTTCGCGAGCTGGGCCGGGAAGACCGGCAACGAGTACCTCGGCTGGGAGGAACCGGCGGCCGGGCAGTTCAAGCACTACCTGCGCAAGAAGAAGTAGGAGGAAGAAATGGGCACCATGACGACTCTCGATCCGGAAATCCAGAAGCTCGTCGACCTGCGCGTCCAGGAGGCGCTGGCCGCCGCCGGCGTCGTGCCGGGGGCGCCCGCCCGCCGCAACCGCATGGCCATCGTGGCCTCGAAGGGCTCGATGGACATGGCCTACATGCCGCTGATCCTCGCCTCCACCGCCGGTGCGATGGACATGGAGTGCGCGATCTTCTTCACGTTCTACGGCCTGCAGATCATCCACAAGGAGCACAACAAGCACCTCAAGGTGCCGCCGCTGGCGAACCCCGCGATGCCGATGCCGGTGCCGAACATCATCGGCGTGCTCCCCGGGATGACCGCCATGGCCACGATGATGATGAAGAGCTGGATGGCAAAGGAGAAGGTGCCGACCATCCCCGCGCTGCTCGACATGTGCGTCGAGGGCGGCGTGAAGCTGCTCGGCTGCCAGATGAGCATGGACGTCATGGGCATCAAGAAGGAGCAGCTGATCGACGGCGTGGAGACCGCCGGCGCCGGCACGTTCCTCGGCTACGCGGCGGAGGCGGCGATCACGCTGTTCATCTAAAGGGCCCGGGTCGCCGGGAGGGCTTCTTCCGCCCTGGCGGCGTTGCCGGGAGGGCTGCTTGTGCGGCGGGCACCAGCCCGCCTCCGCGCGCCCTTCCCGGCTGCCTTGCCAGAACGAAAGAATCCGCTCCCGAACGACTCGGGCACCCAAGCCGATCACGGAGGGGTGCATCGGTGCTCGGCATATCCAGCGTCTACTATTCCAAGGCGATCGCCGACGGCGGCCGGCTGCTCGACGAGCTGGCCGCGCTCGGCTTCGACGGCGTCGAGCTGGAGTACCGCGTCCGCGCGGAGACGCTGCGCCAGATGGGCCGGCGCCCGGGCCGCGAGGTGCCGGTCTTCAGCGTCCACGCCTTCTTCCCGAACCCCGGGGTCGCCGGCAGCGAGGGCGCCGGCGCCAATGCCTTTCTCTTCTCTTCGAGCGACCGCGAGGAGCGGGAAGCTGCGGTGCGCCACGGCCTGGCGACGCTCGAGGCGGCCGAGCGCCTCGGCGCGCGGGCGGTCGTGCTGCACCTGGGACGGGTGCCCGTCGACAGGGAACTGCTCGCGGAGTACCGCCGCCTGGCGGCCGAGCCGGGGCCGGTGTCGCCGGAGCTGCGCGCCGCAGTGTCCGCGGTGCTCGCCGAGCGCGAGCGCCTGACCGCGGCGCACCTGGACGCGGTGCTGCGCTCGCTGGAGCGGCTCAACCGGGAGGCGGTGCGCCGCGGCCTGCTCCTCGGCGTCGAGAACCGCTACCATCCCCACGAGATCCCGAGCCACGGGGAGACGGGGGCGATCCTGCGCGAGTTCGCCGGCGGCGCGGTGCGCGCCTGGCACGACGTCGGGCACGCGCTGAACCTGGAGCGGCTCGGCGTCGGCACGCAGCGCCAGTGGCTGGAGTCGTACGGCCCGCAGCTTGCGGGGGCGCACCTGCACGACATCCGCGGCGGCGACGACCACCTGGCGCCGGGGACCGGCGAGGCCGACTTCGCGGCGCTGCTGGGCCACCTGCCGGCGGACGCGCTGCGCATCCTGGAGATCCGCCCGGACGTGGCGCGCGAGCAGGTCCTCGGCGCGCGGGATAGGCTGCGCGCTCTGGGGTACTGAGCGCCGCCCATCGCCCGGCGGGGCGCTTCGCACGGACAGCCGAAAGCGGGTAAGGTAGGCACCGGCAGACGGACCCGGAGGCACGATGAGGTCGCACACGGCAGCGCACCGCAAGCCCGACGCCCTCGTCGCGCGGCTGCAGTTCTTCGTCGTCGCGCTGCTCCTGCTGATCCTGTTCTGGACGCTGGCGTTCATGGCCGTGGAGGGGCGCAGTTTCACGGACGCGCTCTACTTCACGATGGTCACCGTCACGACCGTCGGCTACGGCGACATCCACCCCGAGTCCACCGCCGGCAAGATGATGGCGATCCTGACCATCCTCACCGGCACCGGGCTCTTCGGCGGCATGGTGGCGAGCCTGACCGAGGTGCTGCTGACCCGCCGCGAGCGCCGCGTGCGGGCGGAGAAGCTGAACATGGTCATCGGCGCGTTCTTCGCCGAGATCGGCAACACGCTGCTCGTCTATTTCTCGGATTTCGACCTCCGGCTCGAGCAGATCAAGGGGGACCTCGTCGTCAGCGGCGACTGGACGGACGAGCAGTTCCACGCCGTCGCCGACCGCATCCGCGGCTACGACTACCACGTGGACGCCGCGCAGCTCGACTTCGAGCACCTGCGCGGCGTCCTGACCTCGAAGCGCTCGTTCCTGTTGCGGCTGCTCGAGAACCCCGCGCTGGTGGAGCACGAGCTGTTCACCGACCTGCTGCTCGCGGTCTTCCACCTGGCGGAGGAGCTGACGCACCGCCACAAGCTCGCGGAGCTGCCGCCGGCCGACCAGGAGCACCTGGGGGTGGACGTGCAGCGCATCTACGGGCTGCTGGTCCACCAGTGGCTCGATCACCTGCACTACCTCAAGCTGAACTACCCGTACCTGTTCTCGCTGGCGATCCGGACGAACCCCTTCGACGAGAAGGCTTCGCCGATCGTGACGAGCTGACGGGGCCGGCAACCGGCGCCGGCGCGGGTCCTGGAATCTTCCGGGCGGAGGGGCGGCGCACATCCCGCCGCCCGCACGACGTGCTTGATTTCACAGCTTCGCTGGGCCGATACTTGTGCGACTGATCCGGCCCGTCGGCCGCTGAGGAGGATCCCATGGCGAACATCCCGGTGAAGGACTTCGAAAAGGCGCTCCAGGTCGGCCGTCCGCCCAACGTCGTGAAGCTCTTCCCGAACTCGCGGGCGCTCCTCGTCAGCGGCAAGGTGATCGATCAGGCGATGATCGCCAAGGGCAAGGCGATGACGATCGCCGCCAACGCGCGCAACTGGTTCACGATCCCCGGGGTGCTGCGCGCGGCCCAGCGCGCGAACGCGGCGGTCATCGTCGAGATCGCCAAGTCCGAGGGCGGGGCGGCCGCCTACTGCGCCGTCTCCTCGTGGAACATCGCGACCTTCGTCGACGGCTGCGCGAACGCGCTCGGCGTGACGGTGCCGGTGGCGGTCCACGCCGACCACTACGGCATCAAGAACGACACTGACATCGAGAAGGCCCGCGTCGAGATCCCCTCGATGTTCGAAGCCGGCACGACCTCGATCGCCATCGACGCCAGCCACATGCCGGACGACCGGAACCTGCTGGCGAGCATCGAGCTGAACAGGTACGTCCCGGCGTGGGCGGGGCTCGAGACCGAGCAGGGCGAGATCAAGGGCAAGGAGGGGCTCTCCAACAAGGAGGAGGCGGTCTTCCTCGTCGCCGGCCTCAACGCCCACGGCATCTCGCCCAACTGGATCGCGCTGAACAACGGCACGACCCACGGCATCGAGGCCTCGGACGCGGGCATCCAGGTCGGCCTCACGGCTTCCATCCACGAGGCCATCGCGAAGTACAAGGTCTCGGGGGCGCAGCACGGCACCTCCGGCAACTCCAGCGAGCGGCTGCGGCAGATCGCCTCCCAGACGCACACGACCAAGGCCAACGTCGCCACCGCGCTGCAGATGATCTCCTGGGGCGTGAAGGTCAACGACTACGGCAACGCGGAGCTGGACGCCAACGGCGAGTTCATCAAGGTCCCGGGCCAGGGCGTGACCGAGGAGGCCTGGGCGAAGATGGTCGCCTTCGCCAAGGAGAAGGGCTGGAAGAAGGGGGACTACAAGAAGCTCAACCTCCCCTTCGAGAACGTGCTGCTCGGCCAGCCGCGCGAGGTGCGCGAGCGCATGGCGCAGGCGGTCGAGGACTTCACCTACCACCTGCTCGTGGACGTCTTCAACGCCAAGGACACGGCGCCGCTCGGCGTCGAGGCGATCCTCAAGGCCGGCTCGCACGACCTGGGCCCGAAGTGCGCGCGCATCGAGGACCCGGCCGCGTGGACGCCGGAGAAGATCGCGCAGAAGGCGAAGGCGCTCGCCGGCGACAAGGGCCCGGCCGGGGACTTCTCGGACTAGCATCTCGCCTCGGGGGCGATGCCGATTCCGGTCGTCGCCAGACGGGTGCTCCGGCGGCAGGAGACAGCCGGCCGTCCGATCCACTTCTCCCCCCTTTGGCAAAGGGGGGCAGGGGGGATTTCGGGGCATGACCTTCGGGACGAGACACTAGCGGCGGGAGCGTGCGATGCGGAGAGTCTGCGCGTGGTGTAGGCGGGAGCTGGGCCGCGCGGGGAGCGCGGCCGACGATGCCCCGATCACCCACGGCATCTGCGGCGACTGCGCGCGGCGGGAGTTCTCGCCCCGCACGCTGCCGCTGCGGCAGTTCCTCGACCGTTTCGCGGAGCCGGTCTTCATCGTGAACGCGGCGACGCGGGTCGTGACCGGCAACGCGACCGCTCTCGCCCTGCTCGGTAAGACCCCGTCGGAGATCGAGGATCGTCTCGGCGGGGATGCCCTCGGCTGTCGGCACGCCGAGCTGCCGGGGGGCTGCGGCAACACCCTTCACTGCCGGACCTGCACGATCCGGCTCACCGTGCGCTCGACCCTGGACTCGGGCCAGCCCCATGTCCGCGTCGCGGCCTACCCTGACCTGCCGGCCCTCAGCGGCGGCAGGCGCGTCCGGTTCCTGATCACGACCGAGCGGATGGGCGACGTCGTGCTGCTGCGGGTCGACGAGGTCGCGGACGAGGGGCCCGCCCTCCCGGCAGCCGACGACGACGAGGAGGACGGCCCAACCTGCTGAGCAGGCGACAGACTATTCGTCTTTCGCCAGCCGCTTGGCGTCGGCCAGGTCCTTCAACCTGCCGGTTGCGTGCTTGTTCCTGAGTGCAGATGCGGCGATCTCGTAGGGCACCTGACGGCTCCAGGCAGGAGCCCTATGGTAGAGTCACGCGGTGCGCCTCTGGAGCCTGCATTCGCGCTGCCTGGACGCGCAGGGTCTCGTCGCGCTCTGGCGCGAGGCGTTGCTGGCGCAGGCCGTCCTGCTCGGACGCACGCGCGGGTACCGGTACCACCCCCAGTTGACCCGATTCCGCGAGACGCGCTCGCCGGCGGGAGCGATCGCGGCCTATCTGCGCGGCGTGCACGAGGAGGCGGCCCGCCGTGGCTATCAGTTCGATGCGGGCAGGATCGTCGCCGCCGGGCGCGCCGAGCCGATCGCGGTCACGCGCGGGCAGCTCGACTACGAGTGGGAGCACCTCGCGAACAAGCTGCGGGTGCGCGCGCCGGAGTGGCTCGCCGGCCTCGGCGCGCGGGCGCGTCCCGTCCCGCACCCGATTTTTCGCGTCGTGCCCGGCCCGGTGGAGGCCTGGGAGCGGATGTCTCGAGGCTGAGATCGAGGGAGTGGTTTCGAGAATCACCAGCCCAGGCACAGGGCCCAGGACGGGGGCGCCCGTGAACGGCCATAGGGAGCCGGCCCCGCGTGTGGCGCGTTGAGGAGGCCGGCGACCTGGCTGTCGCGCTCGCCGAGTGACAGCGGCTTCCATGGGAGCAGCCGCGGCGCGACATAAGTGAACGGGCGCCCCCGTCCGGGGCCCGGCACGAAGACGGGGGGATCGGGTATCATCCCCTGACCATGTGCGGCATCTGCGGCCTCGTCTTCGCCGACCCGGCGCGGCCCGTGCCGCCCGGCGCGATCGAGCGCATGAACCAGGCGCTCGCGCACCGCGGTCCCGACGACCACGGCACCTTCGCCGAGCCCGGCGTCGCCCTTGGCCATCGCCGCCTTGCCATCATCGACCTCTCGCCCGCCGGCCACCAGCCCATGGGCAACGAGGACGGCTCGCTGCAGATCGTCTTCAACGGCGAGATCTACAACTACCGCGACCTGCGCCCGGACCTCGAGCGCGGCGGCCACACCTTCCGCTCGCACAGCGACACCGAGGTGATCCTCCACCTCTACGAGGAGCGCGGCGAGCGCTGCCTCGAGGCGCTGCGCGGCATGTTCGCCTTCGCGATCTGGGACCGCCGCCGCCGGCGGCTGTTCGCGGCGCGCGACCGCGTCGGCAAGAAGCCTCTCGTCTACGCGCACGCCGCCAACGGCGACCTGGCCTTCTCCTCCGAGCTGGCCTCCCTCGCCGCCGCTCCCGGCTTTCCCCGCGACGTCGACGAGACCGCGCTGCACCACTACCTGACGTACCAGTTCGTCCCCGCGCCCCTGACCATCTGGCGCGGCGCGAAGAAGCTGGAGCCCGCGCACTTCCTCGTCTGGGAGGACGGCCGGGTGCGCACCGCGCGCTGGTGGGAGCTGCACTACGTCCCGAAGCTGCGCCTCGGCTCGCTCGCGGCCTACCGGGAGCGCTTCCTCGACATCTTCCGCGAGGCCGTGCGCGTGCGCCTGGTGAGCGACGTGCCGCTCGGCGCCTTCCTCTCGGGCGGCGTGGATTCCAGCGCCGTCGTCGCCGTGATGAGCGACGAGGGGGCGGCGCCGGTGCGCACCTTCTCGATCGGCTTCTCCGTGCGCGACTACGACGAGGTGCGCTACGCCCGGATGGTCGCGGCCCGCTACGGCACCGAGCACACCGAGCTGACCGTCGAGCCGCGCGCCCTCGACGTGTTGCCCAAGCTCGTCCGCCACTACGGCGAGCCCTTCGGCGACTCCTCCGCGGTGCCGACCTGGTACGTCTCGGAGCTGACGCGCCGCTCGGTGACCGTCGCGCTCTCGGGCGACGGCGGCGACGAGGCCTTCGGCGGCTACCAGCGCTACCTCGCCGACCGGCTCATCGCCGGCTACCTGCGCCTGCCGCGCGTCCTGCGCGACGGCCTGATCCGCCGCGCCATCGAGGCCCTGCCCGGGACGCGCCGCCCGCGCGGCTTCATCGGCCGGCTCAAGCGCTTCGTCGCCACGGCGGACCCCTCGCGCGAGCGCCAGTACGTGCGCTACCTGTGCATGTTCGCGAACGACGCCAAGGCCGCGCTGCTCGCGCCCGGGTTCGCCGCGCGCATGGCGGGGGTGGATTCCGTCGCCCTCGTCGAGGACCTCTACCGGCGCGCCGACGCGCCCGCGTTCCTCGACCGCACGCTCTTCGTCGACACGCACTCGTACCTCCCCGACGACATCCTCGTGAAGGTCGACATCGCGAGCATGGGCAACGCGCTGGAGACCCGCGCCCCGTTCCTGGACCACCGTCTCCTCGAGTTCGCCGCAGCGTGCCCGCCGGGGCTGAAGCTGCGCGGCGCGACCGGGAAATACCTCGTCAAGAAGGCGCTCGAGCCGCACCTGCCCCGCGAGATCCTGTACCGGCGCAAGATGGGCTTCGGCATGCCGGTCGCCGAGTGGTTCCGCGGGGGCCTCGGCGAGATGGCCGGCGACCTGCTGCTCTCGCCGCGCGCCCTCCAGCGCGGCTACTTCCGCCGCGAAACGCTCGAGCGGCTCTTCGGCGAGCACCGCAGCCTGGAGCAGGACCACGGCTACCGCCTCTGGACGCTGCTCTTCCTCGAGCTCTGGTTCCGGGAATTCGTCGACGGCGCCCCGCGCCCGAACCTTTCCTGAAGATCTCCATCTAAGCCCTGCGGGAATTGGCGTGCCGAAAATGGGGTGCGAGCGAGCAATTGACTTTTTTCACAATATTCCCTATGTTGTGAAAACTTGAGCATGGCGATGAAAACAGGAGGGCGGCGACCGCTGTGAACTCGTTCTACAAGAACCTTGCGCTCTGGCTTCTCATCGGGTTGATCATGGTCACCCTGTTCAACCTCTTCCAGTCGAGCGGCGCGAAGGTCGTCGACCTCGACTACTCGGAGTTCGTCTCGAAGATCGAGGCCGGCCAGGTCGCCGACGTCGAGATCCGCGAGAAGAACGTCAAGGGGACCCTCAAGGAGGGGAACGCGGCCTTCCGCACCTACCTCCCCGACGACCCCGACCTGATCAAGTCGCTCAAGGCCAAGGGCGTCAAGATAGTCGCCAAGCCCCCCGACGAGAAGTCGATCTGGATGATCCTGCTCATCAATTCGGCGCCGTTCGTCCTCTTCCTCGTGGTCTGGATCTTCTTCATGCGCCAGATGCAGATGGGCGGCTCCAAGGCGCTCTCCTTCGGCAAGAGCAAGGCGCGGCTGCTGACCGAGAGCCAGCAGAAGGTGACGTTCAAGGACGTCGCCGGCGCCGACGAGGCCAAGGAGGAGGTCAGCGAGATCATCGACTTCCTGCGCGACCCGCAGCGCTTCACGAAGCTCGGCGGCCGCATCCCCAAGGGCGTGCTGCTCGTCGGACCGCCGGGCACCGGCAAGACGCTGCTCGCGCGGGCGATCGCCGGCGAGGCCAAGGTGCCGTTCTACTCGATCTCCGGCTCGGACTTCGTCGAGATGTTCGTCGGCGTCGGGGCCTCGCGCGTGCGCGACCTCTTCGAGCAGGGCAAGAAGCACGCGCCGTGCATCATCTTCATCGACGAGATCGACGCCGTCGGGCGCCACCGCGGCGCCGGCCTCGGCGGCGGCCACGACGAGCGCGAGCAGACGCTCAACCAGCTGCTCGTCGAGATGGACGGCTTCGAGTCCAACGAGGGCGTGATCCTCGTGGCGGCGACCAACCGCCCCGACGTGCTCGACCCGGCGCTGCTGCGCCCCGGGCGCTTCGACCGGCAGGTCGTGATCCCCGCCCCCGACGTCAAGGGGCGCGAGGGCATCCTCGGCGTGCACACCCAGAAGATCCCGCTGGCGCCGGACGTCTCGCTCTCGGTGATCGCGCGCGGCACGCCGGGCTTCTCGGGCGCCGACCTCGCCAACCTCGTCAACGAGGCGGCGCTGCATGCGGCGCGCGCGGACAAGAAGCAGGTCGAGATGTCGGACTTCGAGATGGCGAAGGACAAGGTGCTCATGGGCGCCGAGCGCCGGAGCATGATCATCAGCGAGGACGAGAAGAAGGTCGTCGCCTACCACGAGAGCGGGCACGCGCTGGTGGCGCGGATGCTCCCCGGCACCGACCCGATCCACAAGGTGACGATCATCCCGCGGGGCCGCGCCCTCGGGCTGACCCAGCAGCTGCCGATGGACGAGAAGCACCTCTACCCGCGGGAGTTCCTCGTCAACGACATCGCGATCTTCATGGGCGGGCGCGCGGCCGAGGAGCTGGTCTTCAACCGCATGACCACGGGTGCCGGCAACGACATCGAGCGCGCCACGGATCTGGCGCGCAAGATGGTCTGCGAGTGGGGGATGAGCGAGCGCATGGGGCCGCTGACCTTCGGCAAGAAGGTCGAGCAGATCTTCCTCGGCCGCGAGATCGCCCAGCACAAGGACTACAGCGAGCAGACGGCCGTGGAGATCGACGCCGAGGTCAAGCGCATCGTCATGGAGAACTACGCCAAGGCGCGCCGGCTGCTCGAGGAGAACGTCGCCGGGCTCAACGCGCTGGCGGGGGCGCTGCTCGAGAAGGAAGTGCTCGACGGGCCTGACATCGACCGCATCCTTGCCGAGCACCGGGGCGGGGCGCCCGCCGGCGGGGCGCTGCCCGCGGAGCCGCTGCCCGCGTGAGAGCGCCGCTGTCCGCGGCCCCGCGAGGGGAAAGGTGCGGGCGGAGGCTGCCGGGCGGCCGGTTGAGCGCGGAGGCGGCGTGAGGCGCCGCC
>DATDCY010000367.1 GCA_036524115.1 bacterium
CCCTCGCTACCAGCGCGTCGCTCGCCAACGGCCACAAACCGGCTTCCGCAACCAACCGGAGCGGCGTCGCTCTCTCTCCGGCGTCCCTCACTACCTCAAAATACGTCGAACTGCAGACCCCTCGTGAATAATCCGGGCTAGGCGGACCGCTCAGCCGGCTCTTCCCCCCGTCTGAGCGGTTCGCCCCGATCGGAGCCGGCTGTCAGGTCTGGAAACGATTTGCGGCGCCGGGAATCTGGCGTACATTGATGACGTCGCCGGACCGGCGGCTTCGACCACGAGGAGAGCGACCATGCGCATCGACAAGTTCACCGTGAAGACCCAGGAGGCCATCGCCGCGGCGCAGGGCATCGCCGAGCGCCTCGGCCAGCAGGCGGTCGACGTCGAGCACGTGCTGCTGGCGCTGCTGCAGCAGACCGACGGGGCCGTCGTGCCGATAACCCAGAAGATCGGAGCGGACCCGCAGGCGCTCGGGCGGGAGCTGGAGGCGGCGCTGGCGAAGCTGCCGCGCGTCAGCGGCGGGCTGACCGAGAAGACGTACGTCACGCCGAGGCTTTCGCAGGCCTTCGACGCCGCGCAGCGCGAGGCCGACACGCTCAAGGACGCGTACATCGCCGGCGAGCACATCCTGCTCGCCGCGGCCGACGCGGGGGGCGAGGGTGCGCGGATCCTCAAGGCGGCCGGCGTGACGCGCGAGGCGGTGCTCAAGGCGATGCAGGCGGTGCGCGGCAGCCAGCGCATCACCGACCAGAACCCGGAGGAGAAGTACCAGGCGCTGCTGCGCTTCGGGCGCGACCTCACCGAGCAGGCGCGTCGCGGCAAGCTCGACCCGGTCATCGGGCGCGACGAGGAGATCCGCCGCGTGATGCAGGTGCTCTCGCGGCGCACCAAGAACAACCCGGTGCTCATCGGCGAGCCGGGCGTCGGCAAGACCGCGATCGCCGAGGGGCTGGCGCGGCGCATCATCGACGGCGACGTGCCCGAGACGCTGAAGAACAAGCGCCTCGTGGCGCTGGACGTGGGGGCGCTGGTCGCCGGCGCGAAGTACCGCGGCGAGTTCGAGGACCGCCTCAAGGCCGTGCTCAAGGAGGTCACCGAGAGCGACGGCGAGATCATCCTCTTCATCGACGAGCTGCACACGATCGTCGGGGCCGGCGGGGCGGAGGGGGCGGTCGACGCCTCGAACATGCTCAAGCCGGCGCTGGCGCGCGGGGAGCTGCGGGCGGTCGGCGCCACCACGCTGGACGAGTACCGCACGCGCATCGAGAAGGACCCCGCGCTCGAGCGGCGCTTCCAGCCGGTGCACGTCGGCGAGCCGAGCGTCGCGGACACGATCGCGATCCTCCGCGGTCTCAAGGAGCGCTACGAGGTGCACCACCGCGTGCGCATCACCGACCCGGCGCTCGTGGCGGCGGCGACCCTCTCGTCGCGCTACATCTCCGATCGCTTCCTGCCGGACAAGGCGATCGACCTCGTCGACGAGGCCGCTTCGCGCCTGCGCATCGAGATCGACTCGGTGCCGGCGGAGATCGACGAGCGGGCGCGCCGCGCGATGCAGCTGGAGATCGAGCGCACGGCGCTGGCCAAGGAGAAGGACGCGGCCTCGCTGGAGCGGCGCGAGCGGGTCGACGCCGAGCTGGCGGAGCTCAAGGGCGAGATCACCGCGCTGCGGGCGCGCTGGCAGAACGAGAAGGAGACGCTCACGCGGATCGGCGCGCTCAAGGAGCAGATCGAGCAGTCGCGGATCGCGATGGAGAAGGCGGAGCGCACCGGCGACCTGGCGCAGGCCGCCGAGCTGCGCTACGGGACGCTGCCGAAGCTCGAGGCGGAGCTGAATGCGGGCGGCGCGCGCCTCCACGACCTCCAGAAGGAGCAGCCGATGCTCAAGGAGGAGGTCGACGCGGAGGACATCGCGGCGGTCGTCTCGCGCTGGACCGGCATCCCCGTGTCGCGGATGCTCGAGGGGGAGATGCAGAAGCTCCTGCGCATGGAGGAGCGCCTCGCGCAGCGCGTGGTCGGGCAGGAGGAGGCGCTGCGCCTGGTCTCGGACGCCGTGCGCCGCTCGCGCGCCGGCCTCGCGGACCCGAACCGCCCGGTCGGCTCGTTCCTCTTCCTGGGGCCCACGGGCGTCGGCAAGACCGAGCTGGCGCGGGCGCTCGCCGAGTTCCTCTTCGACGACGAGCGCGCCATGGTGCGCATCGACATGTCGGAGTACATGGAGAAGCACACGGTGAGCCGCATGATCGGCGCGCCGCCGGGCTACGTCGGCTACGAGGAGGGCGGCCAGCTCACCGAGGCCGTGCGCCGGCGCCCGTACTGCGTGATCCTCTTCGACGAGGTCGAGAAGGCGCACCCCGAGGTCTTCAACGTGCTGCTGCAGGTGCTCGACGACGGGCGGCTGACCGATGGCCAGGGCCGCACGGTCGACTTTTCCAACACGCTGATCATCCTGACCTCGAACCTCGGCAGCCAATATCTGTCGAACCTCCCCGAGGGCCAGGATGTCGACAGCGTCGAG
>DATDCY010000368.1 GCA_036524115.1 bacterium
ACTGGTGCCACTGGTCCGACAGGTGCGCAGGGCATTCAAGGTGAGACCGGTGCGACAGGTCTGCAGGGCATCCAGGGTGAAACGGGTGCCACTGGTCCGACAGGTACGCAAGGCATTCAAGGTGAGACCGGCGCGACTGGGCCACAGGGTGCGCAGGGCGCAACAGGTGGTGTCGGCGGGACGGGCCCACAGGGCATCCAGGGTGTGACCGGTGATGTTGGTGCGACGGGCGCGACGGGCGCACCTGGCGCAACTGGCGCGCAGGGCGTTCAGGGTGAGACTGGTGCGACCGGGCCGCAGGGCATCCAAGGTGTCACTGGCGACGTTGGCGCGACTGGTGCCACTGGTCCGACAGGTGCGCAGGGCATTCAAGGTGAGACCGGTGCGACAGGTCTGCAGGGCATCCAGGGCGAGACTGGTGCCACGGGTCCGACGGGCCCACAGGGCATCCAGGGTGTGACCGGTGATGTCGGTGCGACGGGCGCAACCGGTCCGACAGGTGCGCAAGGCATTCAAGGTGAGACCGGCGCGACTGGCCCACAGGGTGCGCAGGGCGCAACAGGTGATGTTGGTGCGACGGGCCCGCAGGGCATCCAGGGGGAGACGGGCGCAACCGGTGCGACAGGTTCGCAGGGCATTCAAGGTGAGACCGGCGCGACTGGGCCACAGGGGGTGCAGGGTGCAACGGGCGATGTAGGCGCGACGGGCCCGCAGGGCATCCAGGGTGTGACCGGGGACGTCGGTGCGACGGGTGCCACTGGTCCGACAGGTCCGCAGGGTATCCAGGGTGTGACTGGCGACGTTGGTGCGACGGGCGCAACCGGTGCGACAGGTTCGCAGGGCATCCAAGGTGACACCGGCGCCACCGGGGCGACTGGGCCACAGGGTGCGCAGGGCGCAACGGGTGATGTCGGAGCGACGGGTCCGCAGGGCATCCAGGGTGTGACCGGGGACGTCGGTGCGACGGGGGCTACGGGACCGCAGGGCATTCAGGGGTTGCCAGGTGCCACCGGTACGGTTGGCGACACGGGGGCAACCGGCGCCACCGGAGCGACGGGCCCCGCCGGCGGAGCCCTCGGCACGTTCTTCAGTCAGACCTGCACCGCCGCCTACACGTGCACGTGCAGCACCGGCTACATCCTGATCGGCGGCGGGGCGTCCTGCAACCCGCCGAATGCCTTGGGAGAGAGTGGACCGGATGCCGGCGACGCAATGCACACGTGGCGGGCGAGCTGCGTTCAGGGCAACAACGTGCTGCTGCCGGTTCGCATCGTCATCGTGTGCGCGATGCAGTGACGATCGCCGTGAGAGCCGGCGAAAGGCGATGATGCCCGCGGAGTGCGAACGACGCCCGGGGCGGCAGTGGCATCCCCCGGGCGTTCGGCAACCGAATCCGCGGCGGCGCTGATCACCGGACGAGAACCGCACCCAGGATCAGGCCGCAGCCGATCATCGCGAGGACAAAGCCGGCCGCGCCGGCGCGGAACCACCGCATGAGCCTGCGCCGGGCAGCCTCCGGCAGCCTGTCGTGGAGGGTGGTCGGATGCCACCACCAGCGGCGCGGGAGGATCCCGATTTCCGATAGTGACCGAAAGAGGAGCACGTGGTAGACGACGCCAGCGGGAACGCCTGCGAGCATGCCGATGAGGACCGCCGCCGCCCCGGCGACGAAGAGAAGCGTGACAATCCCTTCGCCGCCCGCCGAGGCGAGTAGGACAAGCACCACCGCCACCGCCACCGCGGCTTCCAGCATCGCCGCGAAGTATAAGCCCGCACCTTGCGGGTGATGCCTTCGCGGCGCCAAGGTGCAGTCCCCCTGCGGTGAGGTTCGCGGAGCGCGAGCAGCGACTTTGCCGCGCGGGCCTGCTCTCCCCAGGTCAAAATTGGAAGAAATCTTTACATATGAAGTCAGAATGGTTTATGACTAAGGTGATTGTATCTATCGCGCTGCGCGAGTTCGGTAAAAATAGTGCGCATAATCGCTATGTTATAAATTGTGCGCCCGCATTGGATACATAGTATGAAAATTGCATGCTCTGGAGGCGAAGTGAGATTCGGACATGCGACTTCGTGGGCGTGAATGTTCGGAGAACTCGTGTGACGCCGAACCGACGGGCAAGGAGGTGGTGAGCAGCACTTATTGGCAGCGGTTCTCCCACGATCGAGGTGGGGTTGGGGTGGGGCAAGCGTGGATGTCTTGGACGCGCAGACGGAAGAGGGCTCAAAGATGCGAAAGAGAACGTTCAGGTTCCTGACGGCTGCACTGTCGTTCGCTTCAGGGCTGCTGCTCATGGTCGGAAGCGCCGGTGCGGTCACCTTCTCCTACAACATGACGTTGGACGGCGTCACGTCGGCGGACTACACGACGAGCGCGACCTATAACTACGCCTTTTCGCAGAACGCGGGATCCAGCACCCTCAGCTACATCGATTTCGAGATCCCCGCCGAGATCGGCATCCCAGCGGGGGCGTTCGCGGGGGGCACATCCAAGTTCAGCGTTACGTACTACGCCAACGGGGCAGGGGCCGGGGTGCTGCTGGGCGGCGAAGTCTACGACGTCGGTGTCGGCGACTACGGCACCAAGTTCGGCGTCGGCGACACGCGATACCGGGTCATGAAGGTGAACATTCCCGCCCCGGCCGCCACCTTCAGGGTCGCCCTGTCGCTGAAGGGCCAGACGTTCGCCTCGGGCAGGATCTTCGCCGACGCGAGCGGCAGCGACTACGGCGTGGTGCTGATCAAGGCAGGGAACGGGTCCAACACGCAGACGTTCACCCTCCAGACGCCGACGATCGTGAACCCGCCCGTCTCCCCGCGCCCGGTCTTCTCCACGCTGAGCGTCTTCCCGAATCCCGTCGTGCTGCCGGACTGCGCGACGGTGAGCTGGACGCTCTCGGATCCTCTCGCGACGGTGACGATCGATCCCTATGTCGCGGTCTCCGGCAACCAGGCCTCCATCTGCCTCGCCGCCGCGGGCACCTACGCGTACACGATCACGGCGACGGGCGCGGGCGGCTCGGCCACGGAGTCCTTCACGGTGACGGCGGTGAACGCGCCGCCCCCGCCGCTGGTCTTCTCGCTCTCGGTGCTCCCGAACCCCGTCACGCCACCGGGGTGCGCGACGGTCCGGTGGGACCGGCGGGACGCCGTCGTCACGATCAACCCCTCGGGCGCCGCCACGATCTCGAGCGACCCCGCCGATCCGGCCTACGCAACGATCTGCTTCGGCCCTGAGACCGCGCCAGGCACGCACACCTTCCAGATCATGGCGACGGTGCCGGGCGGCTCCACGGCCACTGTCTCGTTCGCCATCACGACGAACCCGCCGCCGGTCATCGAGACCACGTGCAAGCAGATCCGCAAGAACGGCGTTTCCGGCCAGTACTGCATCTACGTCTGCCTCTCCACTTCGGACGGCGGACTGCAGAACTTGGAGTCTGCCACGTGGTTCAACACGGCGGACTGCAGCGGCTCCGGCGTGCCGCTCGCCATCTACGGCCAGGACTCACCTGAGAAGACACTGGTGTGCAACCCCTGCCGGGTGGATGTCGACCCCAGCCACCCTCAGGTCTGCCCCGCGAATACGGATCCGAGCGTGACGCCGTTCCGCTACGAGCAGCTCGGCGTGAGCGGCAACCCGTACAAGAACTGCGACATCTTCAAGTACGAGCGTCAGGACCAGGGCTTCGCCGCGGTGCTCGGCACCGATCCGTGGGTCGTGATCAATGGAAGGCAGGTCTGGGTGAGGTAGGCCCCGCGCGTGGTTGCGCGTGCCTGGAAGGCGGCTGCGCTCGGTCTCGCCGTCGGGATCGCGGGCGTGGCCGCCAGCCCGCTGCGCCCCGTCTTGGATCTCGAGGAGGACACCGGCCTCGGCATCCTGTTCAAGCTGCGGGGGGCGCGGAGGCCGCCCGCGGAGGCGGTGGTCATCAGCATCGACCGCGAGTCCTCCGAGCAGCTCGGCCTCCCCGACAACCCCGACAAGTGGCCCCGCTCGCTGCACGCGCGCCTGACGGACGTGCTGGCGCGCGAGGGGGCCAGGGCCGTCTCCTTCGACCTGCACTTCATCGAGCCGCGCGTCGAGAAGGACGACGCCGCGTTCGCGGCGGCGATGAAGCAGGCCCGCAACGTCCTGCTCACCGAGCAGATCCGCAGCAAGGACGTCCCGCTCTCGGACGGCGACGCGTCGGCGGAGCCCGTCGGCCACAGCGTCGTGCGCGCGGTGCCGCCGATCGACCTGTTCGCCGACGCGGCCGTCGCCACGGCGCCGTTCACCCTGCCGCGCATCCCCTTCAAGGTGAGCCGGTTCTTCACGTTCGAGCCTGGCGCCGGCGACGCCCCCTCGATGCCGATGGCGATGCTCCAGGTCTACGCCGCGCCCGCGTTCGGCGATTTCGTCTCACTGCTCGAGAAGGCGAGCCCGGCGCTCGCGGGCCAGTTTCCCGGCGACCTTGCGCCGACCATCGCCGCGGGGGGCGTTCCCGCCCTCATGAAGCGCGTGCGCGACGCGTTCAGCGCGGACCCGGGCCTGGCCCGGAGGATGCGGCGGGAGCTGCGGGCTGCGACGGCGCTCTCCGGGGACCCCGCACGGCGCCGTCTCATCGAAGCGCTCGTCCGCGTGTACGAAGGCTCGAACAACCGGTTCCTCGACTTCTACGGTCCGCCCCGGACGGTGACCACGATCCCCTACCACGAGGCGCTGCAGATCCGGGACGGCGCCGCCGGGGGGCGGACGTACGATCTCAAGGGCAAGGCGGTGTTCGTCGGCCTCTCGGAGGCGCTGCTCGCGGAGCGCAAGGACAGCTTCTACACCGTATTCTCCCGCGCCAACGGCATCTTCATCGGGGGGGTGGAGATCTCGGCCACGGCGTTCGACAACCTCCTCGAAGGCTCGCAGGTCACGCCGCCCTCGTTCGCGACGTACGCCCTCGTCGTCCTGCTCTGGGGGGTCGCCCTGGGCTTCCTTTGCCGGTACTTCCACGTCGGCATCGCCGCGCTGGGTACCCTCGCACTCGGCGGCCTCTACCTGGCCGCCGCCTGGCTGGCGTTCAAGACGGGGAACGTCTGGTACCCCGTCGCGGTCCCGCTCTTCCTCCAGGCGCCGGCCGCCTTCGTCGGCGGCGTGGTCTGGGGCTACCTCGACACGAAGAAGGAACAGGAGCGGGTCCGCAAGGCGTTCGAGCAGTATCTGCCGAAGAACGTGATCGACCAGCTGCTCCAGAACCTGGGCGACGTCGGGGCGAGCGCGGAGACCGTCTACGGCGTCTGCCTGTTCACGGACGCCGAGCACTTCACCACGCTTTCGGAGACTCTCGACCCAAAGCAGCTCGGCGCCTTCATGAACCGCTACTACGAGACGCTCTTCGGGCCGGTGAAGGACCACGGCGGCGTCGTCTCGAACCTCTCCGGCGACTCGATGCTGGCGATCTGGGTCTCCGCGACGCCGGACGCGGCGCTGCGCGAGCGGGCGTGCCTCGCCGCGCTGGACATCCACAGGGCGGCGGGCAGCCTGCACGACCCCGCCGTGCCGCAGCAGCTGCGCACGCGCATCGGGCTGCACTACGGCGACCTCTTTCTCGGGAACATCGGCGCGATGGACCGCTACCAGCACACCGTGATGGGCGACATCGTCAACACGGCCTCGCGCCTAGAGGGGCTGAACAAGCACCTCGGCACGCGCCTGCTGGTGTCATCGGACGCGGTCGACGGGGTCGGCAGCCTGCTGACACGGGCGCTCGGCTCGTTCCGGCTGAAGGGCAAGACCAGGCCGATCGCGGTCCACGAGCTGGTCTGTCGCCAGTCGGAGGCGGACGCGCGCCAGCGCGAGGGGTGCCGGGCGTTCGCCGACGGGATGGTCGCGTTCGGCAAGCGCTCGTGGGACGAGGCCGCGGCGGCGTTCCACCGCGCGCTGGCGGTCCTGGGTGACGACGAGCCTTCGCGTTTCTATATCGCTCTGTGCGCGCAGTACCGGGACCAGCCGCCCGCCGAGCCGTGGGACGGCGTGGTCCGGATGGACAGCAAGTAGCGGAGATGAAGGATCCGGGCGGACACGGAAACTCTGGACAAGGAGGGGCGGCGATGATGCGACGGCAGCCGGGCGCTGCGGGTCTTCTGGTCTTCACCGTTGTCGCGGCGGCGCTGGCCGGCGGCACGGCGTCGGCGGCGACCTGCGAGAAGTGGGCGGGCAAGGTGGTCTCCGCGCAGGGGGTGGTGGAGGTCAAGCTCGCGGGCGAGACCCGCTGGGCGCCGGTGAAGCTCGACGAGCCGTACTGTCCCGGCGACACGATCCGGACGGACCGCCGGAGCCGGGCCGACATCGCGCTGAGCACGCATCCACTCCTGCGCCTGGACCAGAACAGCACCGTCACCCTGGGCGGCATGAAGGACGAGCGCACGTCGCTGGTCGACATGCTCGGCGGCGCCGTGCTCTTCTTCAGCCGGGTCACCCGCAGCCTGGACGTGAAGACCGCGAGCGTGAACGCGGGCGTCGAAGGGACGGAGTTCCTGCTCCGCGTCGAGCAGGGGCGCACCGACCTGACCGTCTTCGAGGGCAAGGTGCTGGCCTCGAACGCGGCCGGCGGCCTCGCGGTCACCACCGGTCAGTCGGCCGTGACCGAGACCGGGAAGGCGCCGGTCTACCGCACGGTCGTGCGCCCGCGCGACGCGGTCCAGTGGGCGCTGTACTACCCGCCCGTGCTCGCCGCCGCGCCCGCAGGGCTGAAGCAGGACGACCCGCGGGCCCTCGCGGCGCGGGCGGCGCAGGCGCTCGCCGTCGGCCGCGTCGAGGAGGCCGCGGCGGATCTCGACCAGGCCCTCAAGGCCGACCCGAAGAACGCCGATGCCCTTGCGCTCCAGGCGGTCGTTGCCGTCACGCAGAACGACAAGGCGAAGGCACTCGAACTGGCGGGCAAGGCGGTGGACGCCGGCCCGACGTCGGCAGCCGCGCGGATCGCCCTCTCCTACGCGCAGCAGGCGCGCTTCGACCTGGAGGCGGCGTTCGCCAGCGTGAAGCACGCCGTGGAGCTCGAGCCGGGCAACGCCCTGGCCTGGGCGCGCCTCGCGGAGCTTCAGGCTTCCTTCGGCGATCTCGGGGTATCGCTCGCGTCGGCGACCAAGGCCGTGGCGGCGAACCCCGATCTCTCGCGGACGCAGACGGTGCTCGGGTTCGCCTACCTGACGTCGGTGAAGACCGCGAAGGCGGCGGCGACCTTCGAGAAGGCGATACAGCTCGACAACGCCGATCCGCTGCCGCGGCTCGGTCTCGGGCTGTCGCGCATCCGGGACGGCCGCCTCGAGGAGGGGCGGCGCGACCTCGAGATCGCGATGAGCCTGGACGCGGACAACGCCCTGATCCGCAGCTACCTGGGCAAGGCCTACTACGAGGAGAAGCGCGACAAGCTGGCCGCGGGTCAGTACGAGATGGCCAAGAGCCTGGACCCCTCGGACCCGACGCCCTACTTCTACGGCGCAATCCAGAAGCAGACCGAGAACCGGCCCGTCGAGGCGCTCGCCGAGATGGAGAAGGCCGTCGAGCTCAACGACAACCGGGCCGTGTACCGCTCGCGCCTGCTGCTCGACGGCGACCACGCCGCCCGCAGCGCGAGCATCGGGCGCATCTACAACGACCTCGGCTTCCAGCGGCGCGCGCTGGTCGAGGGATGGCAGTCCGTCAACCTCGATCCGGCCAACTACTCGGCCCACCGGCTGCAGGCCGACCTTGACGCCGCGCTGCCGCGCCGGGAGATCGCGCGGGTCAGCGAACTGCTGCAGTCGCAGCTGCTGCAGCCGGTGAACATCACGCCCGTGCAGCCGCGGCTCGCGGAGAGCAGCCTGCTCAGCGTCTCGACGGGCGGGCCCTCGGAGCTCTCGTTCAACGAGTTCAACCCGCTGTTCGAGCGCAACCGGCTTGCGCTGCAGGCGAACGGCATCCTCGCGGAGCAGGACACGGCGGGCGAAGAGGTCGTCGTCTCCGGGCTCTACGACACCGTCTCGGTCAGCGCCGGGCAGTACCACTACCGGACGGACGGCTTCCGGGAGAACGACGACCTGAAGGACGACCTGTACGACGTGTTCGCCCAGTGGAGCCCGACCCCGCGCACCAGCCTGCAGGCGGAGTTCCGCTCGCGGGATTCGGAGTTCGGGGACCGGATGCTGAACTTCTACCCGGACGTCTTCTCCAGGGGGCTGCGCCAGGAGCCGGAATACAGCCTGCTCCGCGTCGGCGGCCACCAGCAGTTCGCCCCGGGTTCCGACCTGATCGCCTCGTTCATGTACAAGGACTCGAACTACCCCGCGACGGTCGCCGACCCCGGCGTCTCGCTCTTCGAGACGACCGACGACGAGCGGGCGTACATCGCGGAGGCGCAGTACCTCGGGCGGGCCAGGCGCGTCAACGTGATCGCCGGGGGCGGCTACGTCTCGAGCGACGGGACGAACGACACCAGCTTCGCGTTCGACCCGGACCCGACGTTCAGCTTCTCCGACACCGCCTCGATCGACCGGACGCACGCCAACGGCTACGCCTACCTGCTCGTCAACTACCTGAGGAACGCCACGGCGACGGTCGGCGTCAGCTACGACGACGTGCGCAGCGACGCGGCCGAGATCTACGACCGCACGCAGTGGAACCCGAAGCTCGGGCTCACCTGGAACCCGGCCGCCGGCACGACCCTGAGGGCCGCCGCGTTCCGGGTGCTCAAGCGCACTCTCGTCACCGAGCAGACGCTCGAGCCGACCCAGGTGGCGGGCTTCAACCAGTTCTACGACGAGATCAACTCGACCGACTACTGGACCTACGGCGTCGGCGTGGACCAGAAGTTCACGTCGCGTCTCTACGCCGGGCTCGAGGCCGAGCGGCGGAACCTGAAGGTGCCGTACGAGTTCTCCTTCCCTGACGGCACCCCGGGGCGCGCGGACTGGACGGAGAAGACCGCGAGCGCCTATGCCTGCTGGGCGCCGCACGACTGGTTCTCGCTCACCGCCGGCTACCAGTACGAGAAGCTCGACCGCGGTTTCACCGGAAACCTGAACGTGGCGGAGCTCGAGACGCACCGGCTGCCCCTCGCGGTCAACTTCTTCCACCCGTCGGGCATCGGCGCCGGCGTGAAGGCGACGTGGTACGACCAGAAGGGGACGTTCCTGAAGCCGGACGCCGCGACCCCGACGCCGGACAACTACGCCGCGGACTCCGACCGGTTCTGGCTGGTCGATGCGGCGGTCACCTACCGCCTGCCGCTGCGGCACGGCACGATCGTCGTCGGCGTGCAGAACCTCTTCGACGAGGAGTTCAAGTACCAGGACACCGACGTCAACAACCCCTCGGTCCAGCCGGGCCGGACCGTCTTCGCGAAGATCAACCTGTCGCTGTAGGCCGGCGGCGGGAGCGCACGTGCCGGGGGAGGGCGGCCACTTCGCTCTCCCCCGGAGGCGCGCCTAGAGCAGGATCGCCTCGCCGTCCTTGAGGAACTCGATGTCCTTGCGGCGCAGCCCCTGGATCTCGGCCTCGATCTCCTGCGCGAACTGCGGCTTGAGGTGCATGACGAAGATCTTCTTCGGCGGCCGGGACAGCTTGGCGATCTCGCGCTCGAGCAGGGCGGGCGTGAGGTGGCCATACGCCAGCGCCAGCCGCTCCAGCCGGTTCGGCAACGAGGCCTCCGTGATGACGTACTTCACCCCGCGCCGCGACACCCGCCCCCAGAACCGCTCGGTGGGGCCGGTGTCGCCCGTGTAGGCGAGGGCCTTCTTCTCCGGCGTCTCGACGATGTAGCCGTACGCGGGCACCGGGTGGGCCACCCGCTCCATGGTGATCCGGTAATCGCCGAGGCGGACCGGCCGCGTCGTGCCGATGCTCCGGAACCGCAGCGCCGGACGCGCGGGCGACGGGATGCGGGTGAAATCCGGCCAGATGCGGTCGTTGAAGATGCACGTGCGCACGTCGTCGAGGACGCTCTTCGCGCCGAGGACGGTGACGGTCGTCCCGGTCCCCCGCGTCACGAGGTTGTCCAGCAGGAACGGGATCCCCTTGATGTGGTCGAAGTGCGCGTGCGTCAGGAGGATCCAGGAGAGGTTGCGCTCCTCCCGGATGTTCAGGGTGAGCCCGATCGTGCCGGCGTCCAGCAGGACCTTCCCGTCGATGAGGAAGGCGGGGCAGTTGTGCCCCGGCACCTCGGAGCCGGCGGAACCCAGCACCTTGATGATCACCGGAGGGCGCCCTCCCTCTCGTGGACCCGTCTCGACAATTGCCCCGGCCCGGTGCGCTGACGGCCAGCGCACGGTTCTCCGGATTCTCCGGTTGCCGACAGCTGTTGTCAAGGTGGCGCCGCCGGCGTGCTTTCGCCCCGCGCCGGCGCCGCATCGGCTATAATCCCCCGAGACTTCAGGGGAGAGAGCGCAATGACGAGATCGCACCGTTCGATCCTGACCGCAGCGGCGCTGGGCGCCTGCTGCGCCGTCCTCATCGCCACGGCCGTCCCCGCGCGCGCCGCCGGCGAGCCGATCCGCCTCGGCGTCGCCGGGCCGCAGTCCGGCGACCTCGCCTCCTACGGCATTCCCTCGGCGCGGGCCGCCGAGCTCGTCGTCAAGGCGATCAACGCGAAGGGCGGGGTGCTCGGCCGGCAGGTGGAGGTCGTCGTCGAGGACGACGTCTGCAAACCGGAGATCGCCACGAACACCGCGGGCAAGCTCGTCTCCGCGAAGGTCAGCGTCGTGCTCGGGCACGTCTGCAGCGGCGCGACCAAGCCCGCGCTCGGCATCTACCGGGACGCGGGGATCATCGCGATGTCTCCCGCGGCGACGAACCCCGAGCTGACGCAGAGCGGCCAGTACCCCAACTTCTACCGCACCATCGCCCCCGACGACGCCCAGGCGCGCCTCGACGTCGACTTCGTCCTGGGGACGCTCAAGGCGAAGAGGATCGCGATTCTGCACGACAAGCAGGACTACGGCCGCGGCTTCGCCGAGTACGCGAAGAAGTTCATCGAGGCCTCCGGCGGCACGGGCGAGGTCGTCCTCTTCGAGGGGATCACGCCCGGCGCGGTCGACTACACCGCCATCGTGAACAAGGTCCGCTACGCCGGAGCCGATGCCGTGATCTACGGCGGC
This sequence comes from bacterium, assembly GCA_036524115.1. Taxonomy (NCBI): domain Bacteria; species bacterium. The sequence continues at coordinate 11,098 of DATDCY010000368.1, forward strand.
TACCACCCCGAGGCCTCGAAGCTGGTCATGGCCATGCGCAAGAAGCAGGTCAACCTGCCGTTCGTCTCCGACGACGGCGTCAAGGACGTCACCTTCATCAAGGTCGCCGGCGCCTTCGCCGAGGGCGTCTACGCGTCGGGCCCGCGCGACACCTCGACCAACCCGCTGGCGGTCGCAGCGCTGGCGGCCCACCGCGCCGCCTACGGCACCGAGGCCGGGGCCTTCTACCTCAACGCCTGGGCGGGGACGCAGGCGCTGCTCAACGCCATCGCCAAGGCGGGCTCGACGGACCAGGCCGCGATCGCCAAGGCGCTGCACGGCGAGTACGTCGAGACGCCGCTCGGCAGGATCCGCTTTGACGCCCGCGGGGACGCCGAGGGCGTCGGCTTCGCGATGTACCAGGTGAAGAACGGCGCGTACGTCGAGGTCAAGTAGCGCCGCGGGCCGACGATCCGCGCGGTTGCGCGGACCCAACAGGACAGTCCCTGGCGCATGGACTACTTCCTCCAGCTCTTCTTCAGCGGCCTGACGCGCGGGAGCATCTACGCGCTCATCGCGCTCGGCTACACCATGGTCTACGGGATTCTCGAGCTGATCAACTTCGCGCACGGGGAGATCTACATGATCGGCGCCTTCACGGGCCTGGTCGCCGCCTCCCTGCTCGCACCCGCGGGGCTGCCGGCGTCGCTCGTGCTGGCGCTCGCCGCCGCCGCGGCCGTGGCCTGGGCCGTCGCCTGGGGCCTGGTCGTCGAGCGCTTCGCCTACCGGCCGCTGCGCGCCGCCCCCCGGCTGGCGCCGCTGATCAGCGCCATCGGCGTCTCCATCCTGCTGCAGAACTTCGTCCTGCTCGCGCAGACCCCGGACTTCGTCTCGTTCCCGAACCTGGTCCCGGAGCTCCCCTGGCTCTCGCGTCGGACCGACCTCGTCGGGCCGACGGAGATCGCGATCCTCGGCGTCACCGCGGCGGCGATGCTCGGCCTGACGCTCTTCGTGCGGGGCACGCGCACCGGGCGGGCGATGCGCGCGGTGGCACAGGACCGCACCATGGCGCTGCTCTGCGGGGTCGACGTCGACCGCGTCGTCGCGGTCACCTTTGCGGTCGGCTCCGCGCTGGCAGCCCTCGGCGGCGTGCTCATCGGCTCGCACGTCGGGCAGATCAACTTCTCGATCGGCTTCCTCGCCGGGATCAAGGCCTTCACGGCCGCGGTGCTCGGCGGCATCGGCAGCATCCCCGGCGCGGTGCTTGGCGGCTTCGTGCTCGGCTGGGCCGAGAGCTTCGCGGCCGGCTACGTCTCGAGCGCCTACGAGGACGCGTTCGCGTTCTGCCTGCTCGTGCTCGTCCTCACCGTGCGGCCCTCGGGCCTGCTCGGCGACGCCTCGGGGGGGCGGGCGTGACGGCGCCCGCGGACGGGGCGCTCGCGGCGCTGCGTCGTGCGGCGACGGCCGCCGCCGCCGGGGCGCTGCTGCTGGCGCCGCTCGTGGTGCCGCGGGTCGACACGGTCGAGAAGACCGTCTCGTGGCGCTGGGCGAACCTCGGCTGGTGCGCGGCCGGCACCTTCATCGCGGCGCTGCTCTGGCAGGGCAGGGGCCTGTTCGGGCGATGGTCCGCGGAAATCCCCCGGGATCCAGGGGGATTTGCGGTCCGCTCCCCGGCCCGGAGGCGGGCGCTCGCCGCGGCGGGCGTTGCCCTCGCCCTCGCCCTTCCCGCCGCGGGCTCCACCTACCAGGTGAACGTGCTGACCTCGGCGCTGATCGCCGTGATCCTCGGCCTCGGGCTGAATGTCATCGTCGGGCTGGCGGGGCTCCTGAACCTGGGATACGCGGCGTTCTACGCGGTCGGCGCCTACGCCTACGCGCTGGCGCACCAGCACTTCGGCGTCGGCTTCTGGCTGGCGCTGCCCCTCGGAGGCCTCCTCGCGGCGGGCTGCGGCCTGGCGCTCGGCTTCCCCGTGCTGCGCCTGCGCGGCGACTACCTGGCCATCGTCACCCTCGGCTTCGGGGAGATCGTCCGGCTCGTCCTCGAGAACTGGAGCGCCTTCTCGAACGGCCCCAGCGGCATCCCCAACATCCCCCGCGCGGCGCTCCCCGGGTGGGAGCCGGGGCTGCGCGGCGCGACGACGCTGCTGTACTACGTCAGTCTCGCGCTGGCGGCCCTGGCGGCGCTCGTCGTGCGGCGTCTGCGCGACTCGCGCATCGGGCGCGCCTGGGTCGCCCTGCGGGAGGACGAGCTGGCCGCGGAGGCGATGGGGATCGACCGCACCCGTGTGAAGCTCGCCGCGCTGGCCGCCGGCGCCTTCTGGGCCGGGATCGCGGGCGTGCTCTTCGCCGCGCGGACCACCTTCGTCAGCCCCGCGAGCTTCACGTTCCTCGAGTCGGCCATGGCGCTGGCGGTGGTCGTCCTCGGCGGCCCGGGCTCGGTCGGGGGGGTGGCGGTCGCCGCCGTCGTGCTCGTCCTGCTGCCCGAGTACCTGCGGCCGCTGGCGCAGTACCGGATGCTCGTCTTCGGCGCGGCGCTGGTCGTCCTGATGATCTGGCGGGCCGGCCGCCCCGGCTTGCGGGCCGGCGCCCGGCCCGCGCCCGCGGGGGCGTGCCGGTGACGGGCGCGCC
>DATDCY010000369.1 GCA_036524115.1 bacterium
AGGGCGCCGCCGCTGCGGCCGCGGGACGCGGACGGCGTGGCGGCGATCGCGAGCGCCGCCGCGAGTCGGTCGCCCTCGAGCCGATCCCGCTGCCCGAGCTGCCGCCGATCCCGCCGTGGCACCCGCCGCAGGACGTGACGCGGTTCGCCGCGTACGACCTGCCCCCCGCGGTGCAGGCCGGGATCACCGACGCGGGCTTCGCCGAGTGCACGGCCGTGCAGTCGCGGGTGCTGCCGCTGTCGCTCCAGGGCAGGGACGTCGCGGCCCAGTCGCAGACCGGCACCGGCAAGACCGCGGCCTTCCTGATCACGATCTTCTCGCGCCTGCTCTGGCGCGGTCCCGTCGCGGGACCGAAGCCGCGGGCGCTCGTCATCGTCCCGACGCGCGAGCTGGCCGTGCAGATCGAGAGCGACGCGCGCCAGCTCGGCGCCCACACCGGCCTCACGGCCGTCGCCATCTTCGGCGGCGTGGACTACGAGAAGCAGCGGCAGGCGCTGCGCCTGGGCGCCGACCTCGTGGTCGGCACCCCCGGCCGGCTCATCGACTACCTCAAGCAGGGCGCCTGGCGGCCGGAGGGCGTCGAGATCCTCGTCATCGACGAGGCCGACCGCATGTTCGACATGGGCTTCGTCCGCGACCTGCGCTACATCCTCCAGCGGCTGCCGCACTACGAGCGCCGCCAGACGCTGCTCTTCTCCGCGACGCTCAACTACTCGGTCACCGAGGTCACCTACGAGTACATGCACCTGCCCGAGGAGATCCGCGCGACCCCCGCGCGCATGACCGCCGAGAAGGCCGAGGAGGTCCTGCACCACGTCGGGCGCGACGAGAAGCCGGCGCTGCTGCTCGGCATCATGGAGCGCGAGAAGCCGGAGCGGACGATGATCTTCACGAACACCAAGGCCGAGGCCGAGAAGGTCGCCAAGCTCCTCGAGCACCACGGCCTGCGCGCGCGCGGCATCACCGGCAACCTCGAGCAGGCGCGGCGGCTCAAGCTCATGGAGGAGTTCAAGAGCGGCGATCTCCCGATCATGGTCGCCACCGACGTCGCCTCGCGCGGACTGCACATCGAGGGCGTGACCCACGTCGTGAACTGGGACCTGCCGCAGGACCCGGAGGACTACGTGCACCGCATCGGGCGCACGGCGCGGGCGGGCGCAGTGGGCAGGGCCATCTCGCTCGCGGACGAGAGCGGCGCGCTGAACCTCGAGGCCATCGAGAAGCTCATCGGCTACAAGATCCCGGTGGTCTGGCACACCCAGGAGCACCTCGCCGAGGTGCGGCCGGGCTGGCGCGAGGCGGCGGCCCGGGAGCGGCGCGAACGGGAGCGCGAGCTGGAGGCGCGGGGGATCAGGCCGCGCCGGCCCTCGGGCGGCCCGGGACGGGGCCGCCCCGGCGGCTCGCGTCCGGGCGGCTCCCGCCGCCGCAGCTGATTCGAGACTTCCCGGAGGACCTTCGGACAGGTCTCGCGGGCCGCTCAGACGGGGTCAGATGCAAGGCGGACGACGATCCGGCGACTGAGACGGCCTGGTGGCCGTCGCAGGGAGCCGGGAGGAGTTCAACGCCGCAGATGGCCCCGTATCAGCGGCCCGCGCGAACGCTGGCCGTCAGGCGTTCGGCGATGCGCGCGAGCGGCAGGACCTCGGCGGCTGCCCCCATCTCGATGGCCGCCCGCGGCATGCCGTAGACGACGCAGCTCTCCTCGCTCTCGGCGATGGTGTACCCGCCGCGCGAGCGGATCGCCCACATCCCGAACGCGCCGTCGGTGCCCATCCCCGTGAGGAGCACCCCGGCGACGCGCGCGCCGTACACCTCCGCCGCCGACTGCATCGCGGCATCCACGCTCGGCCGGTAGATGGCGTCCGCCGGCGCGGGCACGATGAGCACCGCCGGCTCGCCGCCGCTGAGCACGATGCGCAGGTGCTGCCCGCCCGGCGCGACGAGGACCTCCCCCGGCCGCAGGCGGTCGCCCTGCTCGGCCTCGCGCACGGAGAGCGCGCCCGCGGCGTCCAGCCGCTGGGCCAGCGGGCGGGTGAAGCCCGCGGGGATGTGCTGGACGACGACGACCGCCGCCGGGAAGTCGCCCGGGAGAGCGGGGATGACGCGGTGCAGCGCCGGCGGCCCTCCCGTCGAGGCGCCGATGATCACGAGGTCGGCCTTGCCGGCCACGGGGACGGCCGGGGGCGGAGGCGGGGCGGCCGCCGCGACCGGCACCTCCTCCCGGCCGAGCCGTGCCGGATTCACCGCCGCGGCGGTGCGAACCTTGGCCAGCAGCTCGGCGCCGATGCCCAGCACGTCGGCGCGCGAGAGCAGCGCCGTCTTGTCCACGAAGTCCACCGCCCCGAGATCGAGCGCCTGCAGCGTGACCTCGGCGCCCTCCTGGGTGAGCGAGGAGAGCATGAGCACCCGCACCGGGCTCTCGCGCATCGCGCAGGCGAGCACCTTGAGACCGTCGAGGCGCGGCATCATGACGTCCAGGGTGACGACGTCGGGACGCAGCGCGCGGATCTTCGCGAGCGCGTCGATGCCATCGGCCGCGGTGCCGACGACCTGCACCCCCGCCTCCGCGCCGAGGAGCGCCTCGAGCGTGCGGCGCACCAGCGGCGAGTCGTCGACGACGAGGACCCGGATCGGCTGCGGGATGGCCATGTCGGGGGCGCGCGGCGTGGCGGGAGCCTACAGCCGGTGCGTGGCCGCGAGCGCCTTGAGGATCGCCGGGTCGAGCTTCGGGAAGCGCTCGAGGTAGGCGACCCGCTCGCGGTTGAGCGTGCGCACGAGTTCCTCGCGCTCCGCGGCGCCGTAGAGCTTGCGCGGGTCGAAGCGCTTCATGTCGTAGATCTTGCCGTGCTCGTCGGTGACGCCGGAGATCAGCACGCGCGTCCCGTAGTCCGGGTCGGCGTCCCACTCGCCCGAGTCGCGGAACAGCGCGCGCGTCACGTAGCCGATGCCGTTCTTCCAGGGGCGGTTGGCGGCGCGCCTGGGGACAAGCGGGCTCTCGGGGTTCGGCACCTCGCCGACGCCGCCGGTGTTCAGCAGGAACGAGCGGACCTTCCCCTCGTAGCGCTTGAGGTAGTCGTAGAAGATGTTCCCCTCCTCGGCGGGGTCGCCGACGATGAAGGGGTTCGTCCCGACCTCGCGCACGCTCTGCCCGGCCTTCGAGGGGTCCCCGGCGGCGGTCTCGATGCTCTCGCCGAGCATGAAGTAGGCGACGCTCTGCTCGGGGGTCAGCTCCTGGAGGATCGGGCAGACGGTGTTGCGGCGGGTGTTGAAGATGATGCACAGCGCGTCGAGCTCATCGAGCGCCGGCAGGTCGATCGAGTCGTGGCGCCGGTCGCGCGGCAGCGCCCTGATCGGCAGGATGCCGCGGCCGTTGGCGCAGAGGTCCTCCTCGAGGTACTGGATCTCGCCGAGGTGGTCGACGTAGAGGTTCTGGGAGACGAAGGCCGGGGACTCCACGGCCGGCCGCAGCAGCACGTCGTCGGCGTCGAGGTCGGTCTTGAGGAAGAGCCCCTGCTCGGTCCCGAGCACGCGGCCGTCGGCGAGGCGCAGCCCGACGAAGTCGTCCTGCACCACGAGCGACTGCTCGCCCGCCTGGTCGAGGAAGTGCGTGTGGCCGACGTTCGTCGTCTTGCCCGTGCCGGAGTTGCCGAGGATGGCGACGCCGTAGCGGGTGAAGCCGCCGGTGCGCGCGTTCTTCGCCCGGACGACCTTCGTCCCCGCGTGGATGCCGAGGTAGCCGCGCTGCTTGGCGAGGTACATCGCCATGCGCAGCATCCCCTTCTTGGCCTCGCCCATGTAGTCGCAGCCGATGCCGACCGTGACGTTGCTCTCCGGGAAGCCGTAGAAGCGCCCGAAGACGCCGGTGTGGATGTCGGGCACCATGAGGATGTAGAGGTCCTCGGCGCCGGGGACGAGGTCGCGCTCCGCGTACATCTTGCCCCACATGTAGGGCACGTGGTGGTTGGCGCGTTGCTTGGTGGTGACCAGGAGGTGGCAGTTGAAGGTGAACTTCGGGTCGTCGCCCGAGCCCATGACCCGGTAGACGTAGTCGACCGGCAGCTGGTTCACGTGGCCGGCGAAGGACTTCCCGCCGAACTCGCCGCCGAAGACCCGGGTGAACTCGCGGTCCATGCCGCGCAGGGTCTCCGTCTGCTCCGGGCCCATCTTCGGCGGCTGCACCTTCTCCGAGCCGACGATGACCGTGAACTTCGCCGAGCGGTTGCGCACCCGCGTGTCCCAGTTGTAGCCGCCGAAGACGTTGCGCTGGCCGCTGCTCTCGGCGAGGCGCCCGAGTTCGGGGCCGGTGTAGAGGGTCACGTTCGTCCCCACGTGGCGCGAGCGGTCCACGAGCCCCCGGACCAGCCCCACCACCCTGTCGCCGTCGTACGCTGCCATGCTCGTCTCCTCGCCCTTCCCGGGCCCGCGGGCCACTGCGCGCGTTGGTTCGGCCGCGCGCGCCGCAGTTGTCCTTTGTACCGCGCCGCGCCGCGCCCTGTCAACGAACCCGGCCGACGACACGCCTCCCGGGCCTGCCCCGACCGGCGCCGGCCGCCCGTGCTACCATGGAGGCAACCTGACAGCCGCCTTCGGGCGCGTGCCGGGACACCGGCACAAGGAGGAGACACCATGCGCACGACACTTCGACCGCTCGCCTCGTTGGCTCTGGCCGCAGCCGCGCTGGCCGGGACGCTCGCCCTCCCCGCGGGGACGGCGGCGCAGATGTGCCCCATGGGCGGGGCGCAGATCGTGGCGGAGACCGACCGCGACAAGACGCTCGCCTGGGGCAAGGGAAAGACCCGTGCGGAGGTCACCGACAGCGCCCCGGCGGAGTGGAGCGTGGTCACCTTCAGCGCGGCGGACGAGGGGATCGCGCTGCTCGTCGCGCCCGGGCAGGTCTTCTTCGGCGTGCCGGGCCGCGGCGGCGAGACCTACCCGCGGGACATCGACCGCGCCTTCGGCGCCGACCGCGCAAAGCTCCGCGAGGCGATCCGCGCGACGCTGCCGGAGCTGGTGGCCGCGGGCGTCGTCCGCATCGACGCCGCGGACATCCCGGCGATCGCCGCCGCGGCCGGCCTGGGGACGCTCGAGAAGGGGACGGGCGGCTGGGCGCTGAAGACCCAGGACTGCCAGGCCGCGGACCTGCCCACGTCGGGCTTGTAGCCGTCTACGGCCTGAAGTCAGTCCGCAGGAGCAGCCAGGCGACGATCGCCGCGAGCAGCGCCCAGAAGCCGACGGAGACGGCGACGAGGCGCCGCTGCGCGCGCGGGACCACCGCCGCCAGGCTGGGAATCCGCCCGGCCGGCGCGATCGCCCCGGCCGCGATGCCCGTGACGCCGCCGCCGAGGAGCGCCAGGTAGAGGGCGTAGCCGACGTAGTGGTAGTCCGACTGCAGCACACAGAAGGGGCAGCGGTGCGTCGGCAGCTCGTAGCAGTACATCCCGATGAACGAGACGAGCGACGCCGCGCCCACCGCGAGGG
>DATDCY010000370.1 GCA_036524115.1 bacterium
GCGACGCCGCGATCGCCGTGGTGCGCGAGAACCCCTACCAGCTCGCCGAGGAGGTCTTCGGCATCGGCTTCAAGACCGCCGACACCATCGCCCGCTCGCTGGGGCTGCCAGCCGACGCGCCGCGGCGGCTCGAGGCGGGGCTCGTGCACGCGCTGACCGAGGCGGCCGACGGCGGCGGCAACGTCTACCTGCCGCGCGGGGAGCTGGTGGCGCGCACCGCGGAGTTGCTGGGCGTCGCGCCCGAGCCTCTCGAGCACGCGGTGGACGAACTGGACCGGCGGGGGTTGGTGCGCGCGGAGCCGCTGCCCGGGAACGAGGACGGCGGGGCGCCCGCGCAGCCGGTGTATCTGGCGCGCCTGTTCGCCGCCGAGACCGCGGCCGCGGGGCTGCTGGCGGCGGTGCTCGCCGCGGGGGAGTCGGCGGCGCGCCTCGACGTCGAGCGCGAGCTGGAGCGCTTCGAGGCCGAGTGGGGCCTGGCGCTCGCCGGCCCGCAACGCGAGGCCGTGCGCCGCGCCCTCGGCGGGCACGCGCTGGTGATCACCGGCGGGCCCGGCACCGGCAAGACGACGATCATCAACGCGATCGTGCGCATCCTCGAGCGCGCCGGCGAGCGCGTCCTGCTCTGCGCGCCCACCGGCCGCGCCGCCAAGCGCATGGAGGAGGCCACGGGCCGCCCGGCGCGGACGATCCACCGGCTGCTCGAGTACAACCCGCGCAAGGGCGAGTTCGAGCGCCACGGCGGGCGCCGGCTGGAGGCGGACCTGATCGTCGTCGACGAGGCGTCGATGGTCGACCTGCCGCTGTTCGCGCAGCTGCTCAAGGCGGTGCCGCCCGGCTGCCGCCTGATCCTCGTCGGCGACGTCGACCAGCTTCCGTCCGTCGGGCCGGGCAACGTGCTGCGGGACCTGATCCGCTCGGGCGCGATCGAGACCGTCGCGCTCACCGAGATCTTCCGGCAGGCCAGCGCGAGCCTGATCGTCGTCAACGCGCACCGCGTCAACGGCGGGCGGCTGCCGCAGGGGGCCGGGTCGCCGGAGGCGGCCCCGCCCGCCCACGGCTCCGCCGCAGCGGCGCGCCCCGCGGACGGCGACCTGCTCGCGGGCGACGCCGACTTCTTCTTCCTGCCGCGCGAGGAGCCGGAGGAGATCCTCGCGGCGGTCAAGCGCCTGGTCGCGGTCGAGGTCCCGCGGCGGCTCGGGCTCGACCCCTTCGAGGCGGTCCAGGTGCTGACCCCCATGCACAAGGGCCTGCTCGGCTCGCTGAGCCTGAATGCCGAGCTGCAGGCGCTGCTCAACCCGCGGGGCGAGCAGGTCGGGCGCGCGGGGCGCATCTTCCGCGCCGGCGACAAGGTGATGCAGATCCGCAACAACTACGAGCTGGAGGTCTTCAACGGGGACCTCGGGCGGATCACCGAGGCGGACCCCGAGGCGCAGGAGGTGACGGTGCTCTTCGAGGGCCGCCCCGTCATCTACTCCTACGCCGACCTCGACGAGCTGGTGCTCGGCTACGCCTGCTCCATCCACAAGTCGCAGGGCAGCGAGTACCCGGCGGTCGTCATCCCGCTGCACACGCAGCACTACGTCCTGCTCCAGCGCAACCTGCTGTACACCGGCATCACGCGCGGGCGGCGGCTGGTGGTGGTCGTCGGCAGCCGCAAGGCGGCGGCGATCGCGGTGCGCAACAACCGGGTGCGCGAGCGGCACTCGCGGCTGGCCGAGCGCCTCGTCGGGGGGATGTGACCGCATGAGCACGGACATCACCGCGGCGCGCATCGCCGACTTCCTCGGCCAGGGCCTGCTCGACGTCCTCGCCGACCTCTTCCGCGCCGAGCCGGGCAACTACGCGCTGCTCGGCGAGCTGCTCGCGAGCCCGGAGATCGGCGTGCGCATCGGCGCGTCAGCGCTGATCGAGGAGCTGGCCGCGAGCGACCCCGCGCACCGCCCGCTGGCGGCGGCCGCGCTCGCGCCGCTGCTGCGCGATGCCGACCCGGTGCGCCGGGGCGACGCCGCGTACCTGCTGGGCTTCGCCGGCGGCGCGAGCGAACTGCCGGCGCTGGACGAGCTGGCGGCGGGGGACGCGAACGCCGACGTGCGGGAGGCGGCGGCGGAGGCCGCGGCGAAGATCCGCGCGCGGGAGGGGCGATGAAGCATCCCGACTCGATCCGGGTCACCGTCGACAAGAGCCACATCACGGTCCTCGGCGAGAAGCTCTACGCCGAGAGCATCGAGCTGATCCGCGAACTGGTGAACAACGCGTTCGACGCCGACGCCGCGGAGGTGCGCGTCGAAGTCACGCCGGAGCGCATCGTCGTCGCGGACGACGGCAGCGGCATGGACTACGACGGCCTGGTGCAGTACTTCAACATCGGCTCGCCCGGCAAGCGCCTCCAGAGCCGCTCGCCGCGGTTCCACCGCGTGCGCATCGGGCAGTTCGGCATCGGCAAGTTCTCGTCGCTGACGGTGGCGCGGCGCTTCGAGGTGCTGACGCGGTGCGGCAGCTTTGTCGCGCGCGTGGTCTTCGACAAGGAGGCCTGGGAGGCCGACCGCGAGAGCTGGAACCTGCCGCTCGAGATCCTCGTCGCGGACGCACGCGCGGCCGACGGGACGACCGTCACCCTGAGCGGCCTCACCCGCTCCTTCGATCCGGCCGAGGTCGAGCAGCGTCTGGTCAGCGGCACGCCGCTGCGCGCCGAGCACTTCCGCGTCGTGCTCAACGAGCACCCGGTGACCCCGCGCAGCCTCACGGGCGCGCGCCTGCCGGTGCTCGAGGGCACGCCGTTCGGGACGATCCACGGCGAGGTCGTCATCGTGCCGGCGAGCGTCGCCGATCCGAAGGACGTCGGCATCGAGGTCCGCGTCAAGGGCGTCATGGTGCGCCGGGACCTCTTCGGGCTGGAGGCGGCCGGCCCGGACGCGATGCGTGTGCGCGGCGAGGTGAACGCCGACTTCCTGCCGGTGACCTCCGACCGCAGCGGCTTCATCCTCGACTCGCCGGAGTACGGCGCCTTCCGCGAAGCGATGAGGCGGGTGGCCCGCGAGATCAGTCGCGCCCTCGTGAAGACCTCGGCGGTGCGCGAGAGCCGCCGCTCCGGCCGCGCCGTCAAGGAGGTCCTCCAGCGCATCCACGGGGCGCTGGCGCGCAACCCCGAGTTCTCGCCCTTCGGGCCGATCCCCTACGGCGAGCGCCAGCCGGGGCTCGGCGGCGCGGCGGTGACCGGGGGCGCGGGCGGCGGGACGCCGGCGCCGGAGGAGATCGCGCCGCCCGGGGAAGGGGCGCCGCCGAAACCGCCCAAGCCGGAGAAGCCCCCGAAGAAGAAGCGCGCCAACCCGCTGCTCAAGCGCCTCACGCCGGATGCCGTCGTCAAGCGCATGCGCTTCGGCAGGCGGGCCGTGACCTGCGTCATCGACCACTTCGGCGCCGGCGGCCCGGAGGTCTTCAGCGAGGAGAACGCGATCTACCTCAACGCCGACCACCCGCTCTTCGTGCGCGAGTCCGACGCGCCGCGGGCCTTCGTGATGTACGTGGCGCGCCTCTTCGCCCAGGAGATCGCCCTGATGCAGGACCCGCGCAACCCGCGCAAGGCCTTCGACCTGCAGAGCCGCATCCTGCGGGAGGCGTTCCGCGAGGAGGCGGGAGCCGAAGACTCGGGAGGGTAGCGGCCTAGGGCGGGAGCAGCCACCCTTCGCGCCGGCGCGTTCCCCCGCGTTTACATGCGCGCCGTCGGCCGCTAGAGTAGGGCCGGTGAAGCTCAAGAGCGTCAGAGCGATCGCACGGTCCCTGCAGAAGGCCGACGTCCGCTGCCTGTTCGCTGGCGGGATTGCGGTCGTCGCGCACGGCTACGGGCGCATGACCTTCGACGTCGACGTCGTGCTGCAGCTCGAGCCGGAGAACATCCAACGCGGGTTCCGGGCCCTCGCGCGACTCGGCTACTCGCCGCGCGTGCCGGTGACGGCGGAGCAGTTCGCCGATGCCGCGGTGCGGGAGGGGTGGGTCCGGGAGAAGGGAATGCGGGTGCTGAACCTGTTCAGCGACCGGCACCGCGAGACCCCGATCGACATCTTCGTCGAGGAGCCGTTTGACTTCGACAAGGCGTTTGCCGCGGCGCGCTGCGAGGAGATCGAGCCCGGCGTCACCATGCGCTTCGTCGACCGTCGGCGCCTGATCGCGATGAAGAAACGGGCGGGCCGGCCCAAAGACCTCGATGACATCGAGCACCTGCGCCGCCTCCAGCAGGACCATGGGCGTCGCTGACCGCTGGCGGATCCCGCCCGAGGCCTCCGACTGGGAGTGCACCTGGGCGGCGGACGAACTCTTCCACCTGCGCTATTTCCTCGCCCTCACCCTGCCGGAGAAGATCCGGGCGGTGGAGCAGATGGAGCAGGTGGCCGCGGCGCTCGGCGACCGCCGGCGCGACCGGAGGACTGCGAAGAAGTAACGTCTGGGCATTGTGCCCCGCGGGAGGGCAAGAGATGGATCTTGCCGACCGGGTGTTCAAGCTCCACGAAACGCTGCGTACGTCGCGCGCGGCGGTTTCACGCGCCCAGCTCCAGGAACGGCTCGAGTGCTCGCGCGCGACCGTGGCGCGGGTCATCGGCCAGCTCCGCGACTTCTTCGGGGCCCCGATCGAGTACGACCGCCGCGCCGGCGGCTACCACTACGCCCCCGCCGAAGAGGGCCCCTGGGAGCTGCCCGGCCTCTGGTTCAACGCCTCCGAGCTGCACGCCCTGCTCGCCGCGCACCAGCTGCTGGCGAACGCGCAGCCCGGCCTGCTCGAGGGCGACCTGGCGCCGCTGCGCGGCCGCATCGAGCGGCTCCTCCAGGCCAGGGGCATCGGCGGCGGCGACGTCGCCCGCCGGGTCCGCATCCTGCGCATGGCGGCGCGGCGGACGGACCCGGAGCACTTCCGCGCCGTCGCCGGCGCGGTGCTCTCGCGCAAGCGCCTGCGCCTCCTCTACCACGGCCGCGCCCGCGACGCCCAGACCCAACGCGTCGTCTCGCCGCAGCGGCTCACGCACTACCGTGACAACTGGTACCTCGACGCGTGGGACCACGAGCGTAAAGCGCTGCGCTCCTTCTCGGTGGACCGCATCCGCGCGGCGCGCCCGCTGGCGCAGGCCGCGCGGGAGATCCCGGACGCGCGCCTCGACGAGTACTTCGCCACCGCCTACGGCATCTTCGCGGGGCGGCCGCGCAACACGGCGGTGCTGCGCTTCACGCCGGAGGCCGCGCGGTGGGTCGCCGACGAGGCCTGGCACCCCGCGCAGCAGGGGCGCTTCGACGGGGACGGCTGCTACATCCTCGAGATCCCGTACGCCGACGCCCGCGAGCTGGTGCGGGACATCCTGCGGCACGGCCCGGAGGTAACGGTCGTCGCGCCGTCGACGCTGCGAGAGCAGGTGGCGGCGCGGCTGCGGGAGGCGCTGGCAAGGTACGGGTGAGGGGGCGGGGCGCGGGGCCGCACTCTCCGTTGCGGCGGGCTCACGGAATGAGCCTGCAAGGTAGTATGATCACCTTCGTTCCGGCGGCTGGGCTTGCTCTTGGACCATAAGGTAACGGAGGGGCCTTGATGTCCGACGATCCGAAGGTCGATCTGGTCTTTCTGGTGGTGGGGCAGCGGATTCCCGTGGATCATGGGTACGCTCTTTATGCCGCCGTGAGCAGGATGCTCCCCGAGCTGCACGAGGCCCAGGACATCGCGCTTGATCTCGTGCGTGGCAGATACATCGGGGCGGGCCTGCTCGACATTACGCCGAGAACAGAACTCGTCGTCCGCCTTCCATCGAGCAGGATCTCGACAGTTCTTGCTTTGGCTGGGAAGAAGCTTGACATCCTAGGGCACGCGGTGGGGATCGGGGTGCCGACCACGCGCGCGCTGGTTCTGTCATCGGCCCTCTACGCACACCTTGTGACGACGCGCAATGGAAACGACCAAGTCCGTTTCGAGAAGGAAATCCATCATCAGGCCGACGCGCTTGGTGTCAAGGGCAAACTGACCGTCGGGGAGAGGCGCACCTTCGGCGTGCACGGCAAGCAGGTTGTCGGTTACTCCGTCCTCGCTTCCGAATTGACCGCCGAAGAGTCGATCACACTCCAGGAGAACGGCCTCGGTGGCCGGCGGAAGATGGGGTGCGGGTTCTTCAGAAAGCGCGAATGAAGTTCAAGCATCTTCTGGCCAAGTCGGCGAAAGACCCGAAGGCTCCGCCCACGGAAGCAACATTGGTGGGACACACCGAGCGTGTCCTCGACAGTGCCGAGGTATTTGGCGACATTCTGTTGCCAGACATGGAAAGGCTTCTGGGAGAGGCGACCTCTGCCCGCCAATGGTGCGAGGCATTCCGCTGGGCTGCCTGGCTCCATGACCTTGGGAAGGCCAACGACCACTTTCAAAGAATGGCTCGGGACCGGGGCTTCCGGCAGGGCGTTCGCCATGAAGCCCTAAGTTTGATTGCTGCCCAAGATCTGCTCCTCCCTTGGCTGACCCGACGATGGGTGGACTACCCGCCTTGGTTCTCGGCCGCAATCCTGGCTGCTGTGAGCGGTCACCACCTGAAGTTCCCGGACCGAAAGCGAAGACTCGGCACGGAGGTCTGCTTTCTAGGTTCCCATCCGGACATGGTCGCGTACCTGGACGTCGGCGTCCGCCGTCTCGGCCTAGACGACCCGCCGACGTTAGAGGATTACCCTTTCTCGCTGGCGTGCTTCGGTGGTGTAGAGACACGTGTCTCGTCTATCCGGAGATCCTTGGACTCTGAGGAACTCAGACAGCGAAGAGTCTTCGTTGCCTGTCTCAAGGCCGGGCTTCTCTGTGCAGATACAGCTGGATCGGCCGTGCCGGCGGAGAAGCTGCTCCCCGAGTGGTTGCGTGACCGCCTCGCGGTGACGCTCACCCACAAAGGGCTGGAGGACGTGGTGCAACAACGCCTTCAAGGTCGTTCACCGCGCCCCTTCCAGGCGGCGGTTCGCGAAGCCTCGGCAAACACCGTTCTGCTTACTGCTGGTTGTGGCTCAGGGAAGACCGCGGCAGCTTACCTTTGGGCTTCGGAGCGTGCCCGGGAGAAAAGGTTGTTCGTCTGCTATCCCACAACCGGGACGGCGTCCGAGGGCTTCGCCGGCTACCTACAAGATCCGGATTTTGAGGCCGTCCTTATCCACTCACGGGCTCGGGTGGACTACTGCCTACTCGAAAACATGCCGGACGAAACGGAGTCCGTCGGAGAACTCCGGGCTTTGCAGATGGAGGCCGTGGAGACCTGGCCAATTCCTGCTGCGGTTTGCACTGCGCACACGGTTCTCGGATTGCTGCAGAATGTTCGCAGAGGAATCTACGCATGGCCCTCGATCATGAGGGCTGCTTTCGTGTTTGACGAGGTTCACGCATACTCGCCTAAACTCTTCCGGCACCTCTTGGAGTTTCTCAAGACCTTTCCGTCCGTTCCCGTGCTTCTCATGACGGCGACCCTCCCCGGAGGCCGGCGCAAAGCAATCGAGTCCGTTTGTTCCGACCGAGGGGGGCTCGCGGAGGTCTACGGGGCACCGGAACGGGAAGGTGCAAAGCGGTACTCCTTGCACCGGGTTGATGACGAAGGCGCTTGGGAGACTGCCTTTCGAAGTGTGAGCAGGGGAGAAAAGGTCCTCTGGATCTGTAATACGGTGGCAGGGGCAATCGCGGTGGCGCGGAGGGGTGTCGGAGCCGGTCTCCACGTCGAACCCTTCCACAGTCGCTACCGTTATCGTGATCGACTGACGCGCCAGAGACGCGTGGTAGACGGATTCCAGCCGTGTGGCGATGGCATGCTTGCTGTCACCACCCAAGTGGCCGAAGTGTCGCTGGACCTTTCGGCGGACGTGCTGGTCTCGGAGTTAGCGCCGATCCCTTCCCTGATCCAGAGGCTCGGCAGGTTGAACCGGCACGAAGATGTGCCGCTAGCACCTAGGCCGGCCTTCTTCCTCAAACCTGCGAATGGTCTCCCGTACGCAAAGAAGAAGGACGAGCCCGAATACTGGGAAGCCATCGAGGCCTGGTTGGCCCAAGTTGCGGACGGCGCCTCCCGATCGCAGCGAGAACTGGCCGATGCGTTCATTCGCCTGCCTGAGCAGTCGGTGGACGACCAAGCCGCCTTCCGCTTTCACTGGCTCGATGATCCGTGGCTGTCCGAGGCGAACAGAGAATCGTTGACGGAGCCGGGGTACACCATTGAAGTGGTGCGCGAGGAGGACCAGGGAGCGCGGTCGTTAGCCGAAGTGGCTATTCCGATGCCAATTCCGAAGGGGCGTGCTTGGGAGACGTGGGCTTCTCAGGGACGTTATCTCATCGCTCCGAGCGGCACCATCAACTATGATCCTGTGTGGGGAGCATCGTATGGCCGAACAGAGCTTGACCCTCTCGTTATTTGACCCGGGCATGACCCCCCTTCATCGGGTGGGCTTGGCCGGGCTCTATATGACACTTGAGAAGCTCGATCCAAAGAAGTACGAAAAGCTAGGCTCGTGGGAGCTCGAGCCGTCGCGAGTACATCTCAGATGGAACGGGAAGCCGGCCGCGTTCATTGGGGACTTGCTTGAGGATGCCTTCGGGATCGGAGAAGGGGGAGTGATTGAGTTCGCTGCGCATCGCGGCCACCCCATGGGACAAGCGCAGCGGTTCCTCGTTCATTCTGCGATCTTGGGCACTTTTCTTCAACATCCGCTCGTGAAGGGAGTTGAAGGGCCGGTAGCAGTCTCTCTTGATCTTGAAGACAGACAAGTTCTACACAGCCACAGACCGGCCACTTGGTATTCAAACCAGAAAAGCAAGATTCTGTTCACTCGTGCCGGAGATTTCCGGTCGGCAATCGAGCTGGCTGGATGGATTCTCCCAGGCGGAGGGGTTCGTCATAACGAGTATGCGAAGGAGACGAAGGTAACGGAGAGGCCAGAGCTCCTTCTCGCGCTTCTCTTTGCTCCGGCCGCCAGCCTGTACTTTCTCATTTCGCGAAAGGGTAGCGATGGGAAGTATGACCGGAGGTTCTCAGCGGCAGTTGTATTGCCGGAGGTTGTGGAACTCAGGAATTACGCGAAAGCATTTTCCCGCTATCTCGACGCGCCAGCGGAACGGCTGCATGCAAGCGGCCTTGGTGACGCGGGCCTCCTGGGGCTCGCTTCCCTCCAGCTCTATCGGCCAAGTGGCATGATCCAGGCCCTAACCGTAGATTCCTGCACTGTAATTTCAATGGGAACAGTGGGGTGGTCCCGGCAAAAGACCCGGACAGCGGTCGCACATGTCCGGGACGTGGACTTGGTAAGACTCAATCTCTTTGCCATCGCTCTAAGCCAGATAGGCAATCGACTCCTGCTTAAGAAGTCCGGGGGCTACTGGGTTGCCACAAGCCTTAGTCGAGGTCTGATCGCGGACAACATCGCAGCGGGACGATCATGGTTTGACGGCTTCTTTGCACTCATGCAGAGCCAAGAGCTGGCAGGGCTCCTCTCATTCGAAAGAAAGGGGTTGAACAACATGGTTCAGCAGGCGCCGTGGCCCAGGCAAGAAGACAAGTTGTTCGTTGAGGCGGTGCACAATGCGCTGCGGAATCGTTACGGTGCTTTGGCTGCTCGAGCCAAGACACAAGGGAACGCACCACAATTCAAGAGAGAATTCGAGAGGATTCGAACTTCTCTCATGAGGGCGAAGAACAGGGATACCCTCCGGGCTGAGGTCGCCGATCTCTTTGCCCGGGGTGGAATCAATAGGGTACTGCAGGGAGATTGGGAGAAGATCCTTGGGCTATTCGGGGGGGGCGAATGGCAACGCGCCCGCGACCTAGCGCTGCTGGGTCTCGCTTCATACGCGGGCAAGGGTGTCGAAGAGGTGGAATCAGGCGAAGCTGAAGGCGAGGAGGACGAGGCATGAGTCTCCATGTGTTCGGGGCCATAGTGACGGGATATGGCTGCGCCGCCAACAACCGGGGTGAAACCGAAGGAAACATCACCACGCTCCAAAAACTCTTATGGCAAGGTCAGGTACATACAACCGTGTCAGCCGAGGCTATCCGGTGGGCTTTGCGATACTACTGGCAACGATCTGGGAAACCGGTGAACTGGACGTGGAATGACGAGAAGGATGATCACACGTGGCAGGACCCGAAATGGAAAGGGTGGGCGAGCGAGAAAGGGGACACGTTTACCGACGACGACGTTCTCGGTTTTATGAAGGCGGAAGGCGGCAAGACCGAGGGAGAAAAGGGCACTACGACGAAACGCAGAGGGGTTCTTGAGATTGCCCGCGCAGTTTCGACTACGCCCTTTTCCGGCGACATCACTTTCAATGCAAAGAGCGGCGAAAAGGACAGGACTTCGCTCTATGGCACTGAGATCCATGCGACCCGGTATCAATATGGATTCGCGATGACCCCGGAACGTCTGCGCGTCAAGAGCCGCTGCCTCGACGTACTGAACGGGTTAGTGAGTCTTGGCGAGGTGGCAGGCAATCACAGCCGGTTCCTTTTCGACTTCTCGCCGGATTCCATAGTGTTGCGGGTTACCCAGGATCCCGCTCCACGTATTCTCTACTGCTTCTCGGAGTGCGAGGGTGTAGTTGCTGTTCCCGAACTTCTTCGCCGGACGATGGCCGCCGACATCCAAGCGACTGAGCTTTACATCGGGGGACCGATCGCCCAGGATTCTGACGTCAAGAAGATCGGAGCACATGTCTTCTCTGGGGTGAAGGGGGCTGTTGAGGCAGCAACGAAGAAGATCGCTGAAGAACTCAAGCTCCCCAAGGGCAAAGCGTAAGGCTAGCTCGATGAGTTCGCATGCGCCGATAAGTTTGCGAGTCACCATCCCGGTCTGTGGCTTCCGTAAGGGATACGCGAGGGAGTTTCTTGAAACCGAGGAGGTGCCGCCGCCCTCAACGGTGTACGGCTTCCTCCTCTCTCTGGTTGGAGAGGAGGACCGTCGCGCGTATCTCGGCACACAATTGGCCTGCGCTATCGTACAGGCGCCGCAGGTATCGACGGTCCTGCGTACCGTTTGGCGAGTAAAGTCCCTCAAAGACAAAGCGGGTAATCCGCAGTTGCCCGGAGTTGGCTCGAACCGACGTCCCGATTTTCAGGAGATCTTGACGGGTCTAGAGCTTGTCATCTGGGTGCTGGATGGGCCACTGGCCGATCGGCTGAGACGCGCATCTTCGTCTCCGGCGGATATCGAACGCTTTGGGGGCTTGAGCCTGGGTGAGAGCCGAGACCTAGTGAATGACATCTGGTGGGCTTCGGATCTGACAGGGATCAAGTGCCAGTGGGTCACGCGGGACCCTCAGGGCGACCTGCCGCTGCCGGTATGGGTGGACCACGTAGGGTCCATAGGTACAATATGGGCGCAATTCACACTTGTTGCAGGTATGGCGATTGCCCCGAGGGAAGGAGCCCCCCAGTGGATTACGATTCGGGAAGGGTAGCGGTAGGCTACAATCTCGGTAGTCATTGACCAGCATGCGATAAGAGGAGAGCCTAATGCAGCTCGACTACACCGTCCAAATCTGGCGTGAGGGAGACCAATTCGTCGCGCACGCTCTGCCGCTCGATGTGATGAGTTCCGGGGGGACGGTGGAGGAGGCCCGCAACGCCCTCGACGAGGCCGTAAGGCTCTTTCTGGGCACCGCGACCGAAACCGGAACACTGGAGTCGGTCCTCGAAGAAGCAGGATATGAGCGTCGGGGAGATCGATGGGAGAGCCCGACGTGGATCTCGATCGAGAAACATTCGGTGGCGATGGCGGGTTGATCGCATGCCGCGGATCGTCCCCGCGCACTGGAAGATCCTCGAGAAAGTCTTTCTGCTTGCAGGCTTTCGGTTCGTCCGCCAGGAGGGCAGCCACCGTTCGTACGTCAAGGAGGGTGTAATCCGCCCCGTGGTCATCCCCACCTACGATGAAGTGCCCGTCTCCATCATCCGCAACAACTTGAAGACCGCCGGCATCAGCCGGGACGAATACTTCGCTCTTCTCGGGCAGGGGTGATCACACCCGCCCGACAGGCTGACGTGCTGTGACCGCGGACGCCGAATTCGAAGACGCCTTCCGCTCCAACGCCCACGCGGAGAAGACGACCGACGAGCCGTTGATCCGCGTGATGGCTCTCCATGCGCTTGCCTACTGTGAGCGGCTCTTCTATCTCGAGGAGGTGGAAGGGATCCGGGTCGCCGACCACAACGTCTTCGCCGGCCGGCGCCTTCACGACCAGATCGACAAGGGCCCGGATATCTATCAGCTTGAACTGGGAAGTGAGCGCCTTGGCATCCGTGGCAAGCTCGATGTCGCGAAGCGGGAGGGCGGCCGCCTCGTCGTCATCGAGCACAAGAAGGGCAAGTCAAAGGGAGGCACCGAGGCCTGGCCGAGCGATCGTCTCCAGACGTTGGCCTACGCGTTGCTTCTCTCCGAGCACCGCGGTGAAGTCATTTCAGAGGCATTCGTCCGTTACCATGCAGACAAGAAGACCATCACCATTCCGGTAGATCCCGCGGCCGCCGCACAGGAAGTTGGGGCGGCGGTCAATCGCGCAAAGGAGTTGCGCGCTACACTTCAGCGGCCGCCGGTGACGGCGTCCGAGCACCTCTGCCGCACCTGCTCTCTTGCGCCCGTGTGTCTGCCTGAGGAGGAACGCTTCGCCGAGGACGAAGGAGAGACGCCACAGCGGCTCTTCCCTCCGGATGAGAGCCGGCGCATCGTGCACATAGTCGAGCAGGGGGCTTCAGTTTCGAAGGTAGGCGAGCAACTCGTCATCTGGGTGCCGGACGGCTCGAAGAAGCCTCTGCCGGGTCTCACGGTTTCAACTCTGGTTCTCCATGGCAACGTGCAGATCAGCACGCAGGCGATCCACTTCTGCGCCGCTAATGGGATAGGCGTGCACTGGCTTTCCTATGGCGGGAACTATGTGGGGGCCGTGACCCCAGGCGCCGGCGGCGTGCAACGGCGCGCGCGACAGTTCCGTGCGCTCGACGACTTCGATCTTCGCGTCCGGCTCTCCGCAAGGATTGCCCAAGCCAAGGTTGAGAATCAGGTCCGTTACCTGCTGCGCACTACCCGTGGTGGAGAAGCGGACGCGCGTCACCCCGAGTTCGAGACCGGCGTCGCGCGGATGAGAAACTGTCTCGGCCAGATCGGACACATCGCCGACAGCCCGGTGGCTGGCAATCCTGATGTCAGAATCGAGACCGAGGAGGCGGCGACCGAAATCGCGGGCAAGCTGCGTGGTTACGAGGGGTTGGCAGGCCGAGAGTACTTTGCCCTGCTTCCCCATGTCCTCGATGTGGTCGATGGGGATCTGCTGTTCTTCAAAGGACGGAACCGGCGCCCGCCGAAAGACCCGTTCAACGCGTTGCTTTCGTTCGGGTACGCGCTTCTCTATCGCGACTGTGTGGCCGCCGTCATAGCCGTGGGGTTAGAGCCGGCGCTCGGCATCATGCATACACCGCGCTCGACCGCTTACCCACTGGCACTCGATCTCATGGAGCTCTTCAGGCTCATCATCTGGGACATCGCGCTTGTTGGTTCTGTCAACCGCAAGCAGTGGACCAAGGAAGACTTCGACGTCACGGCCGGACAGGTCTGGCTCAATGCGGACGGCCGGCGCAAGGCGATCGGGTTGTACGAGGCAAGGAAGCAGGAGAAGTGGAAGCACCCGGTCCTCGAATACTCCTTGAGCTACGCACGCACTATCGAGCTGGAGGCGCGGCTCCTGGAAAAGGAGTGGTCGGGCCAGCCGTCGGTGTTTGCGAAGCTGAGGCTGCGCTGATGGGTGACGAGAAACATTGGCACCTGCTCTGTTACGACATCCGGGAGCCGAAGCGCTGGGCCAAGGTGTACAAGATCCTCAAGGGACGGGGAGAACGGATACAACTCTCGGTGTTTCGTCTACAGATGACCCGGGTCCAGAACGAGGAACTGAGGTGGAAGCTTGGGAAGGTGATGGACAAGGAGGACAGCCTCTTGATCCTTCGCCTTTGCCCCGGCTGTGCCCAACGCATTGTCGATACCGAGGGCGATGAGAAGTGGAAGAAGCCGACGCCGACGTTCGATGTGATCTGATCACGGATCCTGGGAACATGAATGTCTTGTTGATCTTCGGAAGTCGCAAGCGATTGAAAAACCAGTGGATGGCCCACGCAACGGCTTGTCATGGTGCTTGAAGCGTTGATTGGGCAGTGATTACAATGGTATGGATTGCTGGGGGTGCGTGGCCGGGCTGTGAACTGGCGTCGCCCCGACGGTCCTTGAAAATTGGGCTCTGGAACGGCGGAAAAGACAGCACTTCCGAACTATAATCCGCCGGGATCTTCGATGCCGAAAGGCGTTGAGCACCGCTTACCCACCATTTCCGAGAACAGCGCCATCGTCCGCCGGGATCTTCGATGCCGAAAGGCGTTGAGCACTCCAAATCCCCGCCGTAGCACCCTCAGAAAACCGGCCGCCGGGATCTTCGATGCCGAAAGGCGTTGAGCACCGATCGCCCGGAATCAGCCCGGTACCGATCGCCTCCGCCGGGATCTTCGATGCCGAAAGGCGTTG
>DATDCY010000371.1 GCA_036524115.1 bacterium
GCCAGAGCTGGGCCTCGCTGCCGAGCAGCGTGTCGCGCGCGTCGATCACGGCCAGCGCGGCGCCGCCGGCCCGGCGCGCGGTGCGGATGCGCACCCCCGCGACCGGCGCGCTGGGCGTCAGATCCTGCCCGACCGACACCACGAGGTCCGCGTCCCTGAGATCCTTCCAGGGGCGGCCGCCGATGCCGACGGGGATGTCGGCCGCGTTGAGGCCCATCGTGCACACGGCGCGCACGACCCCGCGCGGGAAGATCTGGTTCATCGTGTCGACGACGTCCGCCGTCTCCTCCTGCGTGATGCGCGAGGAGACGAGGGCCATGACCACGGTCTCGGGCCGCACCTGCCCGACGAGCGCCGCGACCGCCTCCGCGGGGTCGGCGGGCACGAGCTGCCCGCCGCGGCGCACCAGCGGGGAGATCACGCGCCCGGGGGAGTTGACGTAATCGACGGCGAAGCGCCCGCGGAAGCAGACCTGGTCCTCGTTGTTCACCCCGGGCCGCGGCCGCGCCTGCACGAACTCGTTCTCCTTGACCTGGAGCGAGAGCAGGCAGCCGACGCCGCAGAACGGGCAGACGGTGGGCACCCGGTCCCCCTCCCAGCTGCGCGCCCGGAACTTGTGCTGGCGGCTGTTGAGGGCGCCGACCGGGCAGATGTCGATGCAGGCGCCGCAGAACTCGCAGTTGTACGGGTCCTGGAAGTCGCGGTTGAGCGGCTGCGCGAAGTAGGTGCCGACCTCCTTGAGGTAGCCGCGGTGCATCGCGCCGAGCACCGTCACGCCGCGCACCTCGTGGCAGACGCGCACGCAGCGGCGGCAGAGCACGCACTTGCGCGAATCGCGCTCGATGAACGGGCTGACATCCACCGGCGGGTAGGCCCCGGGGTTCTCCGGGAAGCGGTTCTGCGGCGCCGACCACTTGTAGGCCAGCGACTGCAGCTCGCAGGCGCCGCCCTTGACGCAGGTCGGGCAGTCCATCGGGTGCTGGCAGAGCAGCAGCTCGAGCATCGTCTGGCGCACCTTGCGCAGCGCCGGCGTGTCGGTGAGGATCTCCATCTTGTCCGCCACGCGCGTCGTGCAGGCCGCGAGCAGCCGGTTCATGCCGACGACCTCGATCATGCACAGCCGGCAGGCGCCGAGCACGCTCACGCGCGGGTGCCAGCAGAGCGTCGGGATGTCGACCCCCGCCATGCGCGCGGCCTCGAGCACCGTCACCGGCTTCTCGAGCTTCAGCGGGCGGCCGTCAATGGTGATGTCCATACGGACGCTCGCCTCCCCCGAGCAGCTCGCAGGGCTTGCCCGCGCAGTGGTCCTCGAATTCCTGCCGGAAGTGCTTGATGCAGCTGAGCACCGGGTTCGGCGCCGCCTGCCCGAGGCCGCAGAAGGCGGCCTTCTGCATCGTCGAGGCCAGATCCACGATGTCGTCGATCTCGCAGGTCACGGACGCGCCGGCCTTCATCCGCTCGAGGATGCGCACGATCTGGTACGTCCCGTCCCGGCAGGGGATGCACTTGCCGCAGGACTCGTGGCGGAAGAAGCGCGCCAGGCGCAGCGCGACCTCGACCATGCAGACGCCCTCGGCGACCACCATGAAGGCCGCCGAGCCGAGCATCGAGCCGGCCTGCGCCACGTGGTGGAAGTCCAGCGGCAGATCGAGGTGCTCGGCGGTGAGCAGGCTCGAGGAGGCGCCGCCGGGGAAGACGGCCTTGAAGGCCCGCCCGCCGAGGATGCCGCCCGCGTAGTCGTAGATCAGCTGGCGCAGCGTCACGCCGAAGGGGATCTCGTAGACCCCCGGCTTGTTCACCTGCCCGGAGATGCAGAAGCCCTTCGTGCCGCTGTTGCGCTCGGTGCCGAGCGCCGCGTACTTCTCGGGGCCCTCGAGGATGATCGCCGGCACGTTGGCGAAGGTCTCGACGTTGTTCAGCGCGGTCGGGCGCGCCCAGAGGCCCGCGTTGACCGGGAAGGGCGGGCGGATGCGCGGCATCCCCGGCTTGCCCTCGAGGGCCTCGAGCAGCGAGGTCTCCTCGCCGCAGATGTAGGCGCCGGCCGTGCGGTAGACCCAGAGCTTGAGCGAGAAGTCGGTGCCGAGGATGTTCTGCCCGAGCAGCCCCGCGGCCTCGGCCTCCGCGATCGCCTCGCGCAGGATGCGCTGCGGATCCATGAACTCGCCGCGGCAGACGATGACCCCCTCGCTCGCGCCGACGGCGTAGGCGCCGATGAGCATCCCCTCGATGAGCCGGTGCGGGATGCGCGTGAGGATCGGCAGGTCCTTGAAGGTCCCCGGCTCGCCCTCCTCGGCGTTCGCGACGACGAACTTCGGCGTCAGCGGCTCGCGCGCGACCAGCTCCCACTTCAGGCCCGTCGGGAAGCCCGCGCCGCCGCGGCCGACGAGACGCGCGGCCTTCACCGCCTCGACGACCTCCGCCGGCGTCATGGTCTTGAGCGCCTTCTCGAAGGCCTGGTAGCCGCCGCGCTCGCGGTAGTTGACGAGCTTGCAGAGGTCGACCGACCCGAGGTCGCGGTAGATGATGCTCGGCGCGCTCACCGGCGGTACTCCGCGATCAGCTGGGGCACGTCGGCCGGGGTGATCGGCCCCATGAGCCGCTCGTTGATCTGCACCGCCGGCGCGCGCTCGCAGGCGGCGAGGCACTCCACGGGGCGCAGCGTGAACCGGCCGTCCGCCGTCGTCTGCCCGGGCTGGATGCCCAGCTCGCGCGCGAACGCCATGATCACGTCATCGGTGCCGCGCAGGAAGCAGCAGAGGTTCTGGCAGACCATGATGATGTTCGTGCCCTGCGGCCGCGTCGAGTAGAGGGCATAGAAGGTGGTGACCTCGTAGATCACGGACTTGGGCATCTCGAGGATGTCCGCCAGCTCGGTGAGCACCTCGTCGGAGAGGCAGTTGCACTCGGCCTGCACCAGGTACAGCGCCGTGAGCAGCGCGTCGGGCTTGCGCCGGTACTCGGCGAGGAGCCGCGCGAGCCGCTCGCGCGTCGCCGGCGGGATGGTCTTGGACGGCCGGGCCAGCGGGTAGCTCACCGGTCGACCTCCCCGAGCACGATGTCGATGCTGCCGATGATCGCCACGAGGTCCGCCAGGTACTGGCCCTTCGCCATCTCCTCGAGCGCGCCGAGGTTGACGAAGGACGGGCCGCGCAGCTGCACGCGCACGGGCCGCGGGCTGCCGTCGCTGACGACGAAGTACCCGACCTCGCCCTTGCTCCCCTCGACCGCGGCGTAGACCTCGCCCGGCGGCGGGCTGGCGCCGTGGATCGTGATGTGGAAGTAGCGGATCATCGCCTGCATGTTGCGGTGGAACTCGGCCTTCGTCGGGCGCAGGAACTGCGGCGCCGCCGCCAGCACGGGACCGCCGGGGAGGTTCTCCGCGGTCTGCTGCACCAGCCGCAGGCTCTGGCGCATCTCCTCCATGCGCACGAGGTAGCGGTCGAAGACGTCGCCGCGCTCGCCCACCGGGACCTCGAAGTCCAGATCGGCGTACGCCGCGTAGGGCTCGGCCTTGCGCAGGTCCCAGCCGACGCCGGAGCCGCGCAGGCTCGGGCCGGAGAGGCCGTAGTCGATCGCCTTCTCCGCGGAGATGACGCCGACGCCTTCCGTGCGCCGCCGGAAGATCGGGTTGTCGGTGATCAGCGCCTCGTACTCGGCCATCGCCTTCGGGAATTTCGCGACGAACTCGCGCACCTTCGGCAGGAACGCGGGCGTGACGTCCTCGCGCACCCCGCCGATGCGGCAGAACGCGTGCGTCATGCGCGCGCCGCAGATCTCCTCGAAGAGGTCGCGGATCTCCTCCTTCTCGCGGAAGCAGTAGAACAGCGGCGTGATCGCCCCGAGATCCAGCAGGTGCGTCCCGAGCCAGATCAGGTGGCTCTCGATACGCGCGAGCTCCGAGAGCAGCACCCGCAGGTAGTTGGCGCGCGGCGGCGGCTCGATGCCGAAGAGCCGCTCGGCGGCCATCGCCCAGCCGAGGTTGTTGATGAACGAGGCGAGGTAGTCGAGGCGGTCGGTGTAGGGCATGAACTGCTCGTAGTGCAGCGTCTCGGCGATCTTGCCGATCCCGCGGTGCAGATACCCGATGTCCGGCACGAGCTTCACGACCGTCTCGCCGTCGAGCTCGACGATCAGCCGCAGCACCCCGTGCGTGCTCGGGTGCTGGGGCCCGATGTTGAGCGTCATCAGGCGCGACTCGCGCACGGTGTTCACGCCCCCGCCCTCCCCGCGAGCGGGTAGTCGCGGCGGTAGGGGTGCCCCTCCCAGTCGTCCGGCATCATGATCCGGCGCAGGTCCGGGTGGCCGGCGAAGCGGATCCCGAAGAGGTCGTACGCCTCGCGCTCGAGCCAGTCCGCGGCCCGCCAGACGCCGGCGAGCGACGGCAGCGAGAGCGTCTCGTCCGGGACGTCGACCCGCAACGCCACCAGGTAGTTGAAGGCGAGCGAGCGCAGGTGGTAGACGACCTCGAATCGCGGCGCGCGGCTCAGCCAGTCCACCGGCGAGAGGTTTGCGAGATAGGCGAACTGCCAGGGGCGCTCCTCCTTGAGGAAGCGCGCCAAGTCCTCGAGGCGCTCGGGCGCCACGCGCAGGGTGACGGTGCCGCGCTCGCGCGTCAGCTCGAGGACGGCGCCGGGCAGGCGCTCGCCGAGGTCGGCCAGCAGCAGCGTGCCGACGTCCCGGCGCGGAGGGAGCTGCGTCGCGAACTTCACCGGCTAGGCCCCTATCCGCACCGGCGGCTGCGGGACCCGCGGCGACTTTGCGATTGTCATCGCTTTCACACGCTCTTGCAGCAGGACGAACGCCCGGATCAGGTTCTCCGGCCGCGGCGGGCAGCCCTCGACGTAGACGTCCACGGGGACGATCGTGTCGACGCCCTGCACGACGCTGTAGGTCCGAAAAGGGCCGCCGGCCGTCGCGCAGCCGCCCATGGCGATGACGAACTTCGGCTCCGCCATCTGGTCGTAGAGCCGCTTGAGGATCGGCGCCATCTTGTGCGTGAGCGTCCCGGCGACGATCATCACGTCCGCCTGCCGCGGCGAGGGCCGGAAGACCTCCGCTCCGAAGCGGGCGAGGTCCCAGCGCGCCGTCGTCGTGTGGATCATCTCGATGGCGCAGCAGGCCAGGCCGTAGGCGACCGGCCAGAGCGAGTAGGCGCGTCCGAGGCCGAGGACCGTGTCGACCGCGGTGATCGCCGCGTTCTTCTCGAAGCGCCCGTCGATCAGTCCCACTGCAGGCCCCCGTTGCGCCAGAGGTACGCGTAGCCGAGGAGCAGGATGCCGAGGAAGAGCATCATCTCGACGAACCCGAACAACCCCAGCGGCACGAAGTTGACCGCCCAGGGAAGCAGGAACACGACCTCGACGTCGAAGATCACCAGCAGCATCGCGAAGAGGTAGAACCGGGTGCGCAGCGGGAGGCGCGCGTCGCCGATGGGGAGGTTGCCGCACTCGTACGGCAGCGCCTTGACGGGATCCGGCCGCGAGGGACGCACGAGCCCGCCGAGCACGAGGGTGAACGCGCCGATGCCGCTGGCGATGAGGACTGTCAGGAGGATCGGCAAGTAGCCGATGACCGGTGCTGCCGTGCCCTGTTCCATCTCTCCCCTCGCTGAGCAACGGTGCCGTGAACGGGCGGTACTGTAGACAAATTGGATTCTGCCTGTCAAGATTTTTCCCTGCGTCTTGGTCATGGATTGAAAACGCGGGCGCGATTGCCCGCGCGGACCCGCATTTCCCTTGGAATATGGCCTCATCCGTGGTAGATAGCAGCGCCATGGTCAATCCGCTGATCTTCCGCGAGTACGACGTCCGCGGCACCGTTGGGCGGGATCTGGACCCCGCGATCGTGGAGCTGCTCGGGCGCGGGGTCGGCACGCTGCTGCGCCGGGCGGGCGGTCGCCGCGCCGTGCTCGCGCGCGACAACCGGCTCAGCTCGCCGTCGTACCGCGACGCGCTCGTCGCGGGGCTGCTGGCCACCGGCGTGGACGTGCTCGACCTCGGCCTGGCCCCGACCCCCCTGCTCTACTACGGGCTCTTCCATTTCCCGTGCGACGGCGGCGTCATGATCACCGGCAGCCACAACCCTCCCGAGTTCAACGGCTTCAAGATCGCGATCGGGAAGAGCACCATCTGGGGCGGACGCATCCAGGAGCTGCGCGGGCTCATCGAGCGGCGCGACTTCGAGAGCGGCGCCGGCTCGCTGGCGCACGGCGACATCGTCGGGCCCTACCGCGAGATGGCGCTCGGGAAGATCCGGCTCGCGCGCCCGCTGCGCGTCGCCGTCGACGCGGGCAGCGGCACCGGCGGGATCGTGGCGCCGGCGCTGCTGCGCGAGCTGGGGTGCGAGGTCACGGAACTCTGGTGCGAGCCGGACGGCACCTACCCGGGCCACTTCCCGGACCCGACCGTGCCGCGCAACCTCGCGGACCTCATCCGCACGGTGCGCGAGCGCGGCCTCGACTGCGGCATCGGCTACGACGGGGACGCGGACCGCATCGGCGTCGTCGACGAGCAGGGCAGCATCCTCTGGGGCGACCAGCTGCTGATGATCTACGCGCGCGAGATCCTCGCGCAGGGGCCGGCCGCGGTGGTCTTCGAGGTCAAGTGCTCGCAGAACCTCGCGCGGGACGTCGAGCGCCACGGCGGGCGGCCGGTGATGTGGAAGACCGGCCACTCGCTGATCAAGGAGAAGATGAAGGCCGAGCACGCGGCGATCGCCGGCGAGATGAGCGGCCACATCTTCTTCGCCGACGACTTCTTCGGGTTCGACGACGCGATCTACGCCTCGCTGCGGCTGCTGCGCATCCTCGCGGCCTCCGGCAGGCCGCTCTCGGCGCTGCTCGCGGACGTCCCGCGCACCTGGTCGACCCCCGAGATCCGCGTCGACTGCCCCGACGAGCGCAAGTTTGCGGTGGTGGCCGCGCTGGCCGCGGAGTTCGCAGCCGGACGCGAGGTCATCGACATCGACGGCGTGCGCGTGAACTACCCCGACGGCTGGGGGCTGCTGCGCGCCTCGAACACGCAGCCGGTGCTGGTCATGCGCTTCGAGGCGCTGAGCGCCGAGGGCCTCGCGCGCATCCGCGGCGAGTTCACCGCGGCCCTCGCCCGGTTCCCATTCGTCACGCTCCCGCCTGAAGTGTAGCACCGGCCGATCAGGAGGGATTTCTCCGCCTCCCGATCGGCTCGTGCAGCCAGGGCCCATGTCTCCGAGCGGAACTGAACGCGCCCCCCCCCGGCGTGCGTTGACGGGTCCGGGCGCAGCAGGTATCGTCTCGTATCCAGGATGATCCCCAGCGGCGAGCAGCCAGAGCGCGCGGCCCTCGTGCGCGCGGGGCGCCTGATGACCAAGGCGCGCGACGCCTTCTACGAGCGGCGCTACGAGGAGTGCATCGAGCGCTGCCAGGAGACCCTCGCCGCCCTGCTGCCGCCGGCGCCGCCGGCGCCCCCGGACGCACCGCCTCCCACGCCCGAGGAGCAGGCCGACCGGTTCCTCACCGAGTACGCGGCGCTCCTGCCGCTGATGGAGGCCGAGCGCATCGCCGGCGTGTTCACGTTCTTCGTCCGACGCAAGGCGCGCTTCGGCTACGAGCGCGGCCGGCCCCTGCCCCGCCGCGACTGGTGGGAGTTCCTCCAGATCTCCCGCGAGGAGGCGGGCGAAGTCCTCGCGGCGGCGCGGCGCGCGCTCGAGGCCGTCCAGCGCGGGC
>DATDCY010000372.1 GCA_036524115.1 bacterium
CCGGTCGAGCAGCGCGCAGACCGCAAGACTCGCGGGGTCGCGCGCGCCGAGGTTCTTCACGAGGTAGCCGAGCGTGAGGCCGGTGTCCACGATGTCCTCCACGATGAGCACGTCGCGCCCGGTGACGGCGATGTCGAGGTCCTTCTCGATGCGCACCGCGCCGCCGCGGCGGCCGGCGCCGTAGCGGGTGATCGCCATGAAGTCGACGTTGACGGGCACGGTGATCGCGCGCGCCAGGTCCGCGAGGAAGACGAACGAGCCCTTGAGCACGGAGACGAGCACCGGCGTGCGGCCGGCATAGTCGCGCGAAATGTCCGCGCCCAGCTCGCGCACCCGTTGCCGCAGCGTCTCCTCCGCGATCACGATCTCGAGATCACCGTCCACGCGATGCCCCCCGTTGCAAATCGTCCGGGCGGGATTATATTGCAGACAGGCCCCGAGAGGTTGGAAGGCGGCGCCTGTAGGGAGATGGGCAAAGGCTGGCTCCAGAGCTCATGTTGAGCCTGTGCCAGGAACCCGAGACCGTTAGGTGATTCCCTCAGGCGAGTGAGGCCACCGATCACTCGGGGCCTCTGTGCATTCGGCCGCCGATAAGGGCCCGTCTGCTGCGTTGCGTTCCTCGGGTCTGCCTGCGGCGGCCACGAGGCCGCCTCAGCATCCACTTCGTCGCGCGCCTTGCATCCGGACCCTTCTCGGCGGCCTCCCCGCCGAGGCTGAAGTCGGCCGCTGATAACGGCCCGTCTGTGGCAATCCGCTACTCCAGGCCGAACTTCTGCGCCAGCTTCCTGAAGTCGCGGCCGTAGAAGATCAGCAGCTTCTTGTCCGGGTAGCGCTCGCGGAAGAGGCGGACCTTGCGGTTCTTCTTCGTCACGAGCGACTGCTTCATCGTCGTCAGCTCGAGGTAGGCGTCCAGCTCGGGGAGGTAGAAGTCCGGCGAGAAGCTCGACTTGACGCGCCCGTCCGGCCACCACTCGACGGGGAACGTCTCCGGCTCGTACCGCCAGGGGATGCCGTAGAAATCGAGCACCTTCGCGAACTCGGCCTCGCTCTCGTTGGCGAAGCGCGCTCCGGCCGGGCGCGCGGGGAGAGGGTCGAGCGCGATCTCCCGCGCGCCGCGCTCCGCCGCGCAGGCCCGGATCTCCTCGAACATGGGGGCGCGCCGCAGCCCGACGGCGCCCGCCGCCTGCTCGATGAGCGCCGCCGTCTCCTCGACACCGAAGGCGTCCACCCGCAGCACGCAGTCGTAGTGCTCGGTGCGCGCGATGTCCGCCCCGTGAAGACGGCGGACGATCCGGCGGCGCTCCCGCTCCCGCCGCTCCAGGGCGGCGACGCTGCGACCGGTGCCCTGCTCGCGGGCGGTCGCGAGCCGGTACTCGAGCGAGGCGACGAGGCGCACGTGAAGGGTGCCGGGGCACCCCTTGAAGAGGAACTGCCCGCCGTGGCCGAGGAGCACGAGGTTCTCGCGGAAGGCGAGGTGCCAGATGATGCCCTCGGTCGCCGCCGGGACGGCGCCTTCCTCCGCGTGCGCGGCCGCCCCCGCCGGCGGCGGCTCGGCGATCCTGCCGATGGCGGAGAGCAGGTCGTAGCTGTAGAGCAGCTCGCGCATCAGCGTCCGATCGACGAGCCGGAACCCGAGCCGGCGCGCCACCGCGGCGGCGACCTCCTCGCCGCGGCAGGACTCGACCCGGGAAATGGTCACGATCGCCATGGGGCAGCGGAACTATAGCGCCGAAGCGCGCGCCGGCCAATCCCCGGCGACGTCGGCACGCCGCGGACCCGCACAAGCCTGGCGGGCGGCGGTCGCGACCCGGGAATCGCGGATTTGCGGACGCCCGGCGCGGCGCGGTAGGATGGGGCCATGGCCGCGCGCAGGAGACTGCGGGACATGAAGCCGGCGGCGGGCGCCGACCGCCCGGTCTCCGACATCGTCAATGAACTGCGGCAAAGCGCCCCCGGGGCCGATTACCGGGAGCAGAGCCTGCGCATCCACGGCCTGATCTGCGCCAAGTGCGGCCGCGAGTTCGAGGACGCCGACCGCCGGCTGCTGACCGTCCACCACAAGGACGGCAACCACCGCAACAACCCGCCGGACGGCTCCAACTGGGAGAACCTCTGCGTCTACTGCCACGAGGACGAGCACAGTCGCGGCGCCCTCGGAGAATACTATCGCAAGGCGCGGGGCTGAGAGGCGCCGATGAAGGAGATCACCGGGGGCCGCAACCCGGCGCTCCAGCGCTATCGCTCCCTGCGCGATGCGGCCGGGCGGCGCGAGACCGGGCTTGCCGCGGCGGAGGGGTTCAACCTGCTGCGCGAGGCGCTGCTCTCCGACGCCCAGCTCGTCCAGGTCTTCGTCAGCGACCGCGCGCGGCGACGCCCCGACTTCGAGTCCCTGGCGGCGCGGCTCGAAGCGGGGGAGGCCGCGGGCCGCTGGGAGTGCTTCGCGGTGCCGGGCGAGTTGCTCGAGCGCTTCGCGCACACCGAGAGCCCGCAGGGGGCCCTGGCGGTCTTCCGGCCGCGGGGCTTCACGCTGGCGGACGCGTTGGCCGGGGACGGCCCGGTGCTGCTGCTCGACCGCCTCGCGGACCCCGGGAACGTCGGCCTGATCCTGCGGACCGCGGAGGCGGCCGGCGCCGCGGGCGTGGTTCTGACCCCGGGAAGCGCCGATCCCCTCAACCCCAAGAGCGTGCGCGCCAGCGCGGGCAGCGTCTTCCGGCTGCCGGTGGCGCACGTCCCGCTCGGCGCGGCGGTCGGTGCCCTGGCGGCGGGCGGGCGGCGCCTCTACGCCACCTCGCCGCACGGCGGGGTCGAGTACACCGCGGCGGACCTCGCCGGGCGCATCGGCCTCCTGCTCGGCCACGAGGGCGGCGGGCTCGACGCGGCGTTGCTCGAACGCTTCGACGCGATCCGCATCCCGACGGGGCGCGTCGAGTCGCTCAACGTGGCGATGGCCGCGGGCGTCCTTCTCTACGAGTCCCGCCGCCAACGCGCCGGGCGCCGATAAGAGGCCATCTGCGGCGTCAGGCTTCGTCCTGCGTCGCTGCGGCGTGCGGCACAGCACGCCTCACTCCTCGGACTCGCCTTCCTCGCATCTGACCCCTTCTCGGCGCCCGGCGATGGCACTCGGGGAATCACCGGTCGAATGACTGGCGAGCAGGTCGTCGTCCGAGTGACATTCCCTGCAAGAGCGATGTTCCTGGGCAGGCCAAGGCGTGAAGGCGTGGACACGGTTGCGCGCACCCGGGAAGATCACTATTATTACAGGCGAATTTCTCGACCCCGACATAGCCACCGGACAGGACCCCGACCGGAAGCATCTTGGCGGGGGCCTCTTCGGCAAGGAGGAGTGACGATGGCAAAGGCAAGGAGCAAGACCCCGGCGGCGAAGACCGCGCCGGCCAAGGCGTCCGCGGCCGAGAAGACGAAGGCTGTTGCGCGGCCGGCGGGCATCCGCAAGAAGTACCTCAAGGCACGCCCGGCGTGCCAGGTGACGTTCGTGCTGCCGAAGGACGCGGCGCCGGACGCCGAATCGGTCTGCGTTCTCGGGGAGTTCAACGACTGGTCCCAGGACGCGAACCCGCTCAGGAGGCTCAAGGACGGCGACTTCACGGTCACGCTCGAGCTGGAGACGGGCCGCTCCTACCGCTTCCGCTACGTCATCGACGGCTGGAAATACGAGAACGACTGGTACGCCGACCGGTACGAGCCCAACCCTTACGGCGGCGAAGACTCAGTAGTCGACGTGTAGTCGGGGGCCGATACGGGCCCGTCTGCGGCGTCGCGCTCCGCGCGCCTACCTGCGGCGTACGCTCGTACGCCTCGGCATTCGCTTGTCGCGCTCCTTGCATCCAGACCCGTCTCGACCCCCTCCAGCCAATTGAATCGGGGTTGAAGGGAGGAGTACCCTCAGCGGCCATGGAGCGCAGCCCCGGCCGGATCGCCGTGAGGACTCCCAATTGGCTGGGCGACCTGATGATGGCCACGGGGACCCTGCGGGCCATCCTCGAGCGCTTCCCCGAGGCGACGGTCGACCTTGTGGTGCGCGCCGGCCACGAGGGGTTGCCGCTCCCGCGGCGCGGGCGGGTCCTGGCCTTCGACCGGCGGCGCTCCCCGGCCGGGGCGTTCGGCGCCTCTCTCGCGCCCGCCGGCTACGGCCGCTTCTACGTCCTGCCGCCGAGCTTCTCGGCCGCCTGGATGGCCTGGCGCAGCCGGGCGCCGGAGCGGGTCGGCTACCGCGGGCAGTGGCGGGGCCCGCTGCTGCGGCCGGCGCTAGCGCACCGCGCGCGCCCTCGCAGCGTGCACCTGGCGCGCGAGTTCCTCGATCTCGTCGACCCCGGGCTGGAGCTCGACTGCTACCCGCCGCGGCTCGACATCCCCGCGGGGTGGGCGGCGGAGCGGCTCGGGGCGATCTGCCGGCAGCTGCCGGAGCGCTTCGTGGCGCTGGCCCCGGGCGCGGTCTACGGGCCGGCGAAGGCCTGGCCCGCAGAGCGCTATCGTGGCCTGGCGCGTGCCCTGCGGGAGCGGACCGGGTGGCCCGTGGTCATCGTCGGGACGGCTGAGGAGCACGCGCTTGGCGAGACGGTCCGCGACGGCGAGGAGGGCGTGCTCAACTGGTGCGGCACGACGGACCTCCCCGCGCTCGTGGCCGTCCTCTCCCGCGCCGTCCTGCTCGTGAGCAACGACTCGGGGGCGATGCACGTCGCCGCGGCGCTCCACCGCCCCCAGGTGGCGATCTTCGGCTCGACCTCGCCCGCGTGGACGCGGCCGCTCAACGCGCGGGCGGCAGTGCTCTCCGCGGGTCTCGCGTGCGCGCCGTGCTTTGCGCGCCGCTGCCGCTTCGGGCACACCGACTGCCTCGGGAAGATCACCGTCCCGGCGGTCCTCGACGCCGCGCTGGGCCTGCTCGCCGGCGGGCCAGCCTAGCGGAAGCGCAGGTCG
Organism: bacterium; assembly: GCA_036524115.1. Classification (NCBI taxonomy): domain Bacteria; species bacterium. Next base: position 4,936 of record DATDCY010000372.1, read on the forward strand.
AAGCGCACGGGGAAGGCGCCGGCGTGCGCGCAGGCGGCCTCCTCGATCCGGCGCCGCTCTTCCGGCTGGTGCAGCACCCCGCGCACGGCGATGGCGCCCCCATCCTCTGCCACTTCCAGCGTGGTCAGCTGCTGGAGGTGCGGGTCGGTGCAGAGCGCCGCGCGCACCCGCGCCGCACCGAGGCGTCGCGCGAGGATCCGTCGCGACACCTCCCGGTCGGCGACGTCGTGGGCGGCGAGCCGCGCGAGGATGTCCTGGACGACCACCGGTGGATCGAGCAGGCTCGTGTCGTACGTCGCGTGGTAGAGCGAGGCCTCGTCCCAGCGGCCCCCGTAGACGGCGCGCACGAACGCGGCCCGCTGCCGGTCCACGCTCTCCACCATCCGCCGGACGCTGTCGTGGTCGGCGTGCTCGCGGCGCATGATGCACTCGATGCGCGAGGCGAGCGGGGCGACCACGCGCACGTGCAGCGCGGTCGGCACCCCGGCGAGCAGGAGCGCGCCGCCCCGGCCCACGATGACCACGCGATCCCCCGCCGCCGCCTCGAGCAGGTGCCGCTGCAGCAGGGCCGCGTAGCCGCGGAAGGACCAGTCGAAGCGCTCCCAGACCGTGGGCGAGTGCTCGTCGTACTCGTCGCCGAAGCGCTCCCAGCGCGGATCGGCGGCCCGCAGCGACGCCAGCAGGGACACGCGGTCCTCGTAGGCGTAGCCGAGGCGCTCGGCGACGGCGCGGCCGATCTCGCGGCCGCCGCTGCCGTACTCGCGGGAGATCGTCAGTATGGCCATGGCGCGTGCCCTCCCTCCCTCAATCGCTCGCCGCTCCCTCGCCGGGGCCGGGACAGGACGCGCCGCCCGGGCGGTCGTTGCCGCCGGTGCGCGCCGCGGCCAGGCGCAGCCAGAGCCGGCCAACCACGATGACCCCGACCGCCGCCGTCGCCTCGGCGGCCCAGATCCCCTGCTGCGGCACCTCGGCGAAGCTGCGGACCGCCGGGTCGGTGAGGATCATCTCCGCGGCGACCTTGCCGAGCACCGCCGCCCCGGCGTAGACGATGGCCGGGTAGCGGTCCATGAGCAGCGAGAGCAGCCCGCTCGTGAAGATGACGAACGGGATGGACAGCGTCAGCCCGAACAGCAGCAGGAAGATGTTGCCGCCGGAGGCGCCGCCGACCGCGAGCATGTTGTCGAGGGCCATGGTGATGTCGGCGACCACGATGACCCGCACCGCCTGCCAGACGCTGGTGGCCTGCCGCTCCCCGGCCTCCTCGGGCGCCCCCTCGACGAAGAGCTTGACGGCGATCCAGGCGATGAGCGCGCCGCCGGCGAGCTTGACGTAGGGGGCGCGCAGCAGCTGCGCGACGAAGAACGTCGCCACGACGCGCAGCGCCACGGCGGCGCCCGAGCCGAGGAGGATGCCGCGCCGGCGCTGCTCGCGCGGGAGCGAGCGCACCGCCATCGCGATGACGACCGCATTGTCGCCGGCGAGGATCAGGTCGATGAGGACGATGCTCGCGAGCGCCGAGAAGAAGCCGGCGTCGAAGGTCAGCCTGCCGAACGAGCCGAGGTCCACCGCTGTCCCTCCGTGGCGTGTGCCCCTAGTGTCGAAACCGGCGGCGCGGTTGTCAACCGCCGGCGCGCGCCGTACACTCCCGCGAATGGCAGCGGTCCGCGAACCCCGGGCGACCCTCTCGGTCTGCGTCATCGCCGGCAACGAGGAGGACCGGATCGCCGGCTGCCTCGCGTCCGTCGCCTGGGCGGACGAGATCATCGTCGTGGATTCGGTGAGCGCCGACCGCACGGCGGAGATCGCACGCGCTTCCGGGGCGCGCGTCATCGTCCGGGAGTGGCCCGGCTACGTCGCGCAGAAGAACTTCGCGCTCGAGCAGGCCACGGGCGACTGGGTGCTCTGCCTCGATGCCGACGAGCGCATCTCGCCGCGGCTGGCCGAGGGCATTCGCGGCGTGCTCGCGGGAGACGGCGGAGCTTTCGCCGCCTACCGCATGGCGCGCCGGACCTTCCACCTCGGGCGCTGGATCCTGCACGGGGGCTGGTACCCGGACCGCAAGGTGCGCCTGGTGCGCCGCGGCCGCGCGCGCTGGGGCGGGATCGACCCGCACGACCGGCTGGAGCCGGACGGCGCCATTGGCGACCTGGCCGGGGACATCGAGCACTACACCTACCGGGACATCGCGGACCACCTGCGGACGATCGACCGCTTCACCACCGTTGCCGCCCGCGAGCTGCACGCGCGCGGGCGCGGCGGGGCGCTGCGCGGGATGCTCCTGCACCCGCCGGCGAAGTTCCTGAAGATGTACCTGCTCAAGGCCGGCTTCCTCGACGGCGCCCCGGGCTTCGTGATCGCGGTCCTCGGCGGCTACTACGTCTTCCTCAAGTACGCGAAGCTCTGGGAGCTGCGGCGCGCGGCGGGGCGCCGCGAGGCGTGACGCGCCCGCAGGCCCCCGGCCCGAACCCGCCCGCCTCCCCGGACCCGGCGCTCGCGGCGCTGCGGCGGCACTGGGGGTTCGCGGCGTTCCGGCCGCTCCAGCACGAGGCCGTCGGGGCGGCGATCGCAGGGCGCGACCTGCTGCTCGTGCTGCCCACCGGCGGCGGCAAGAGCCTCTGCTACCAGCTCCCGGCCGTCTGCGGGCGCGCCCTCGCGCTGGTGGTCTCGCCGCTGATCGCGCTGATGGACGACCAGGTGGCCGGGGCGCGCGAGGCGGGCCTGCGCGCGGCGGCGCTGCACTCCAACCTCGAGGAGGCGCAGCGGCGGCAGGCGTTCGGCGCGGCCGCGCGCGGCGAGCTGGACCTGCTGTACGTCTCGCCCGAGCGCCTCGCGGCCGGCGACCTGATGGACGTGCTCGCGCCGCGCCTCGGGCTGGTTGCGGTCGACGAGGCCCACTGCGTCTCGCACTGGGGACACGACTTCCGGCCCGAGTACCGCCAGCTCGCGTCCTTCTTCGACCGGGCGCCGGACGCGACGCGCATGGCGCTGACCGCCACGGCCACGCCGCAGGTGCAGGAGGACATCGTCGCGCAGCTCGGCCTGCGCGACCCGCTGCGGCTGGTCGGCCACCCGGACCGGCCGAACCTCGTCTACCGCGCCCACCCGCGGGGCGAGGGCGTGCGCCAGATCCTGGACGTGGTGCGGGCGCACCCCGGCGCGGGCGGGATCGTCTACGCGCTCACGCGCAAGGACACCGAGCGCATCGCCGAGGGGCTGCGGCGCGCCGGCGTCGACGCGCGGCCGTACCACGCCGGCATGGAGCCGGCCGAGCGCGCCCGCGTCCAGGACGACTTCGTCAACGAGCGGCTGCAGGTGGTCGTGGCGACGATCGCCTTCGGCATGGGGATCGACCGCTCGAACGTGCGCTTCGTCGTGCACGCGCACCTGCCGCGCTCGCTCGAGCACTACCAGCAGGAGTCGGGGCGCGCAGGCCGCGACGGGCTGCCCGCCGACTGCGTGCTGCTCGCGAGCGTCGGGGATCTGTTCCGGCACCGCCACCTGGCGCTGCGCGACGGGCCGCTGCCGCCGGAGCGCCGCGCCGCGCTCGATCGCCAGCTCGCGGCCATCGGGCGGTTCGCCGTCGCGCCCGTCTGCCGCCACCGCATCCTCACCGAGCACTTCGGCAGCACGCTCGAGGCGGGGGAGGGCGGCTGCCGCGCCTGCGACGTCTGCCTGGGCGAGACCGCCGAGCTGCCGGCCGGGGAGGCGCTGGAGATCGCGCGCAAGGTCATCAGCGCGGCGTGGCGCTGCGGCAACTCCTTCGGCGCGGCGCACGTGGCGGAGGTGCTGCGCGGGGGCGCCTCCGAGAAGGTGCGCCGCTTCGGCCACGAGCGGCTCTCGGTCTTCGGGCTGCTCGCCGGCGCCCCGGAGGCGGCGGTGCGCTCGTGGATCGACCAGCTCGTCGTGCAGGGCTACCTGGAGATCCGCGAGAAGGAGGGGCTGCCGCTGCTGGCGATGACCGAGGCGGGCCGCGAGCTCTGTCGCGCGGACGGCCCGGTGCGGCTCGGCCGCTTCGAGGAGCGCCCGCGGGCGGGCCGGGGCACAACCGGCGGCAAGGCCGCGGCAAAGGCGGATCGGGCGGCGCAGGCGGAGGCGCTGGGGGACGAGGGGACGGCGCTCTTCGAGCGGCTGCGCGCGCTGCGTCGCCTGATCGCCGACCGCCAGCGCGTGCCGCCCTACGTGGTCTTCTCGGACGCCACGCTGCTGGACATGGCACGGCTGCGGCCGGGGGGCGAGGCCGCGCTGCTGCTCGTCAGGGGCGTCGGGGAGAACAAGCGTGCCCGCTACGGCGCCGCGTTCCTCGCGCTCATCGCCGGCGACGATCCCGAGCGCGCCCTCGAGAAGCTGGAGACCTGACGGCCCGGGCCTGGACCTCGTCTGAGCCCCGGCCCGGGGGTCAGTCGAATTCCATGGAGTAGCTGATGACGTCCTCTTCGATGCGGCTCTGCACCTTGAGGCCGCTGTGGTTGAACACCGCCTGCATCCTGCGGTTCTCGCGCAGGACCTCGGCGGTGAAGCCCGCGATCCCCGCGCGCTTGGCGATCGAGACGAGATGGTTGAAGAGCGCGTGCCCGATGCCGCGGCCCTGCCACTCGTCGCGCACCGTGAACGCCACCTCGGCCCGGTTGGTCTTCTCGTCGAGGTAGTAGCGCCCGACCGCGATGATCTCCTCCCCGTGCGCCTCGGGCACCGTGCCGACGATCGCGACGTCGCGCCGGTGGTCGATGTAGACGTAGTTGAGGATCTCCTTGTGCGTGAAGCGCTGGACCCGCGTCATGAAGCGGTAGTAGACCGTGTCCTGCGAGAGCGCGTAGTGCAGCTCCCGCATCTCCGGCTCGTCCGTCGGGTGCACGGGGCGGAAGGTGACCTGCGTGCCGTCGTCGAGCACGAACGACGTGCGCATCTCGGGGTCGGCGACGACGAAGCGGTCGGCGACCTGCTCCATGTCCCGGCGCAGCAGCCGCGCCTCGATCGCCTCGCGGAAGAGCTGCGTGCGGAACTTCGGCTCCGCGATCGAGATCAGCGCCAGCGCGCGCTCCTGGATGCTCTTGCCGTGCAGGTAGGCGACGCCGTGCTCGGTGACGACGTAGTGCACCGCCCCGCGCGTGGTCACGACGCCGGCGCCCGGCGAGAGGCGCGTGACGATGCGCGAGACCGCCCCGTCCTGCGCCGTCGACGGCAGCGCGATGATCGGCTTGCCCCCGAGCGAGCGCGCCGCGCCGCGGTTGAAGTCGACCTGGCCGCCGATGCCCGAGTAGAAGCGCCCGCCAAGCGAGTCGGCGCAGACCTGGCCGGTGAGGTCGATCTCGAGCGCGGTGTTGATCGCGACCATCTTGTACTGCTTCTGGATGACGCCCGGGTCGTTGACGTACTCGGTCGGCCGGAACGAGAAGAGCGGGTTGTCGCGCACGCAGTCGTAGAGCCGTTGCGAGCCCATGCAGAAGCTGGCCACGACCAGCCCGCGGTCCAGGCGCTTGCGCGTGCCGGTCACCGCCCCGGACTCGATGAGGTCGACGATGCTGTCGGTGAGCAGCTCGGTGTGGATGCCGAGGTCCTTCTTCCTCGTGAGCGCCTGGGCGACCGCGTGGGGGATGCGCCCGATGCCGAACTCGAGGGTCGAGCCGTCCTCGACGAGCCCCGCGATGTGCTCGCCGATCAGGCGCGTGGCCTCGGTCAGCTCCGGCTGCGGGACCTCCAGCAGCTCGCGCTCGGCGGGGACGAGCACGTCGAGGTCGGCCACGTCCATGAAGGAGTCGCCCAGCGTCCGGGGCATCCGCGGGTTGACCTGCGCGATCACCAGCGAGCCGTTCTCGGCCGCGCTCTTGACCACGTCCACCGAGACCCCGAGGCTGACCATGCCGTGGATGTCCGGCGGCGTGACCTGCAGGAGCACCGCGTCGAGGGGGATCTGCCCCGAGTTGAAGAGGTGCGGGATGTCGATGAGCATGATCGGCGTGTAGTCGCCGAGCCCCTCCTGGATGTGGCTGCGGATGTTCGCGCCGATGAAGAAGCTGTTGACGAGGAAGCACTCGGTGAGCTTGCGGTCGGCATACGGGGCGTCGCCCATCGTCAGCAGGTGGATGATCTCCACGTCGGCCAGCTCGTGCGCCCGCCTGACGAGCGCCTCGACGAGCACCGTCGGCGTGCCGCAGCCGGTGCCGATGAACACGCGCTGGCCGGCCCGCAGACGGCCGACCGCCTCCGCGGGGGTCGCGATCATCCCGCGGTAGCGCGTCTGCCAGTCGGGGTCGAAGGGGAAGGGCCGCTGCATCGGCGTCAGGGCCCCGGCGGCGGCGCCGGCGCGCGCAGCAGGATCCGCGCGTCGGCGGCGATCGGCTCGGTGCCGACCTCGCCGACCATCAGCGGGTTGATGTCCATCTCGGCGATCTCGGGGAAGTCGGTCGCCAGCTGGCTGATGCGCTGCAGCCCCGCGGCGATGGCCCCGACGTCGACGGCGCGCTGCCCGCGGGCGCCGCGCAGCAGGGCGTAGGAGCGGGTCGCCGAGAGCATCTGCAGGGCCTCGTCGGCCGTGATCGGCGCGAGGTGGAAGGCGACGTCCTTCATGACCTCGACGAAGATGCCGCCGAGGCCGAACATGAGCATCGGGCCGAACTGCCGGTCGCGCGTCATGCCGAGGATGACCTCGAAGCCGCGGGGCACCATGCGCTCGACGTAGAAGCCCTCGACGTGCGCCTCGGGCGCGTGCTCGCGCACCCGCAGGCTCATGAGGTCGAAGGCGTCCGTGACCTCGCGGCGCGTGGTGATGCCGACGCGCACGCCGCCGATGTCGGTCTTGTGCACGATGTCGGGCGAGACGACCTTCATCACGACCGGGTAGCCGATGTGCTCGGCCGTCTCCACGGCCTCGGCCGCCGACGTCGCCAGCGCCCCCGGGGGGATGCGGAAGCCGTAGGCGGCGAGCACGCTCTTGGCCTTGACCTCGCCGAGCTGCAGGCGGCCGGTCAGCAGGCGGCGCGAGATGATGCGCTCGACGCGCCGGCGGTTGACGCGGAAGCGCGTGACGACGCGCGGCGGGCGGCTGCGCCAGGCGGCGTACTCGCGCATCGCCCGCAGCGCGGCGACGGCGCGCTCGGGCGAGGGGTACTCCGGCAGGCTCGCGGCGACGAGCTCCTCGCGGCCGGGCAGCACCTCGCGCCCGCCCATGAAGGCCGCGAGCACCGGCTTGTCGCCGCGCAGCCCCCCGGCCACGGCGCGCGCGGTCTCGGCCGCCCGGGTCATCGCCTGGGGGGTGAGCAGCACGATGATGCCGTCGACGCCGGGGTCGTCCTGCGCCGCCTCCAGCGCGGCGGCGTAGCGCGCCGGGTCGGCGTCCCCGAGCACGTCCACGGGGTTGCCGGTGCCGGCCGCGCGCGGCAGGTGCGAGCGCAGCGCCGCCGTCGTGTTGCGCCCGAGGGCGGCGACGCGCATCCCGGCCTTCTCGATCGCGTCGGCGGCCATCGTCCCCGGGCCGCCGGCGTTGGTCACGATCAGCACCCGGTCGCCGCGCGGCAGCGGCTGCATCGACAGCGCCGTCGCGTAGTCGAGGATCTGCTCGAAGACGTCCGCGCGGATGACGCCGGAGCGGAGGAACGCCGCGCCGAAGGCGATCTCCGTGCCCGCGAGCACGCCGGTGTGGGACGAGGCGGCGCGCAGCCCCGCCTGGGTCGTCCCGGCCTTCATCAGCACCACCGGCTTGCGGGAGGCCGCCTCCTCGGCCGCTTCCATGAAGCGGTCGCCGGTCGTGATGTTCTCGAGGTAGCCGACGATGACCTTGGTCTGGGGGTCGGCGGCGAGCGCCTCGAGCAGGTCGACCTCGGTCAGGTCGGCCTTGTTGCCGATGCTCACGAGCTTGGCCAGCCCGAAGCCCCTGCCCGCCGCGTGATCGAGGATCGCGGTGCACAGCGCCCCCGACTGGGAGAAGACGGAGATGCTCCCGGGGCGCGGCATCCTGCCGGCGAACGAGGCGTTCATCCGGTGGGCGGTGTTGATGACCCCGAGGCAGTTCGGGCCGAGCAGCCGCACCCGCTGCGAGGCGCAGAGGTGCGCGATGTGCGCCTCCAGCTCGGCGCCCTCGGGGCCGCTCTCGCGGAAGCCGGCCGTGATCACGGCGACCGCCCGCGCGCCGGCGCGGATGCACTCCTCGACCGCTGCCGCCACCGCGGCCGGCGGCACGACAACGACGCCGAGGTCGATCCGCGCGCCGGCGGCCTCCAGCGTCGGGAAGCAGGGCAGCCCGAGGACCTCCGCGGCCGCGGGGTTCACCGGCACGATCCGGCCGGCGAAACCGCCGGCGACCAGGTTCGCGAGGATGTCGTGCCCGACCTTCCCGGGGGTGCGCGACGCCCCGACGACGGCCACCGCCCCGGGCGTCAGCAGCGCCTCGAGGGTCACGGCGCCGCCCCTTCCCCGGGCTTGCGGGACACCGTCTCGAGCCCCGCCGCGCGCAACACCTCGCGCACGCCGTGGAGGTTGTACGTCAGCACGCGGGCGTAGACGACCGCACCGTCGCCGTCCTCCTTGCGGACGAGCCGCGTGCACGTCGTGCCGGCCTCCTCCAGCGCCCGCACGATGCGCGTGAGCAGCTGCGGGCGGCCGTCGTCGCGGACCTCGATGAGCGAGGAGCCGGGCGCGCCGATCCCGAAGAGCCGCCGGAACGCGGCGAGCACGTCCCGCACGGTGATGACGCCCAGGAGCAGCCCGTCGTGGTCGACCACCCCCAGCGCCCCGATGCGGTGGCGGTCGAAGAGCAGCAGCGCGTCGTCGAGCGTCGCCTCGCGCGGCAGCGCGATCGGCGGGCGGCTCATGATCGCGTCGACACGCACCCGCGCGAGCCGCTCGAGCTGGTCGACGCGCACCGTGGGGTTGAGGACGGTCGACGGCAGCGCCGAGCGCAGGTCGCGGTCGCTGACCATGCCGACGAGGCGCCCGGCGGCGTCCGTCACCGGGAAGTGGCGGATGCTCTTGCCGGCGGCCAGGTCGCGCGCCTGCAGCAGCGTCATCTCCGGGTGCAGGCAGACGGGGTCGGTGCTCATCGCCATGGCTATGTACATGCGGTCCCCTCCGTGGCGCCGTCCGTCTCCGCGAGCCCGAGCAGGTACTCCTCGGCGGCCTCGCAGAGCGCGCCGATATGGTACCCCCCCTCGAGGAGGGAGACGACGCGGCCGCCGGTGAACTCGGCCGCCCAGAGGGCGACGGCGCGCCCGAAGCAGCGGTAGAGCGCGCTCGAGTAGCCGAGCCCCGACATGTCGTCGAGCAGGTGGCCGTCGAAGCCGGCGGCGACGAGGATCGCCTCCGGGCGGAAAGCGCGGACGGCGGGGTCGACCTGTTCCGCGATCGCGACGCGGGCGTCGTCGTCGCGCGCGCCGGGCAGCAGCGGGACGTTGAGCGTCGCGCCCTCGCCCGGGCCGGTGCCCGTCTCCTCGGCGTAGCCGGTGCCGGGGAAGCTGAAGGTCGGGTGCTCGTGGATGCTCACGTAGAGCACGTCGGCGTCGGCCTCGAAGGCGTGCTGGATGCCGTTGCCGTGGTGGGCGTCGAAGTCGAAGACGAGCACGCGCCGCCGCCCGTGCGCCCGCCGCCAGTAGCGCGCGGCGATCACCGCGTTGTTGAGGAAGCAGAAGCCCAGCGCCTTCGCGCGCTCGGCGTGGTGCCCCGGGGGGCGCACCGCGCAGAAGGCCAGCGGCGCCCGCCCGGCCTCGACCAGGTCGATGGCCGCGGGGCCGGCGCCCGCCGCGACGAGGGCCGCCCGGTAGGAGCCCTCCCCGAGCTGGTTGTCGCGGTGGTCGAACCACTCCCGCCCCGAGAGCGCGGCCTCCTCGAAGCGCAGCAGGTACGCCTCCTCGTGCGTGTCGCGCAGTTCGTACCAGTCGGCCGCGCGCACCGTCTCCTCGATGAGCACCGGCGCCAGCGGCCCGCCGCGCAGCCGCTTGCAGACCGCGGTGACGCGCTCGCGCGTCTCCGGGTGGACGCCCCAGGTGGCGTGTTCGAGGCAGCGCTCGTCGCTCATGAGGATCAGGGGCCGCATCGCCGGGTCAGTGTAGCAGGAAACTACCACCCGCCTGCGCGGGCTGTCCACCAACAACAACTCTCAAGTTCAGGCCGGCAATTCGTCCTCGTCGAGGCCGAAGTAGTGGCCCAGCTCGTGGATGACGGTCGTGCGCACCTCGTCGATCACCTGCTGGCGCGTCTCGCAGTCCCAGAGGATCGGCAGCCGGTAGATCGCGATGCGGTCGGGGAGCACGGGCGCGTCCGGGCCGCGCTCGGGCAGCGGCACGCCGTGGTAGAGCCCGTAGAGGTCGTCCTCCTCGGGATCGAGGCCGACGGATTCGAGGTCCTCGACGCTCGGTTCCTCCTCGACGACGACCGCGACGTTCTTCATCGCCGCCGCGAACTCCTCGGGCAGACGGGTCAGCGCCTCGCTCACCAGCCGGCGGAACTCGCCGGGGTTGATCTCGATCGGCATCGCGCGGCTATAATGCACCCATGTCCCCACGGAAGAAAGAGCCGCTCGGCGTCGCCGCGCTCGAGGACATCGGCCGGCTGATCCTGCACTCGCACGACCTGGACGAGACGCTGCGCAACGTTGTCGACTTCGTCGCGCGGCGCGCCGGCACCGACGTCTGCTCGATCTACCTGCTGGCCGAGGACGGCGAGACCCTCGAGCTGCGCGCCAGCCACGGGCTGGCCAAGAAGGCGGTCGGCAAGGTCAGCATGAAGGTCGGCGAGGGGCTCACCGGCCTGGTCGCGCGCGAGCGGCGCGTCGTCGCGGTGCGCGAGCCGCAGGAGCACCCGCTCTATCGCTACTTCAAGGAGACCGGCGAGGAGCGCTTCCACAGCTTCTTCGGGCTGCCGCTGCTCGATCGCAGCGAGCCGATCGGCGTGCTGGTGCTCCAGACGCGCGAGCCGCGCGAGTTCACGCCCGAGGAGACCAGCGCGCTCGCCTCGATCGCGCACCAGGTGGCCGCGATCGTGGTCAACGCGCGGCTTCTCGACACGGTGCGGCGCACCGAGGACGCGGCCCGGCGCTACGCGGGCGAGCTCGAGCGGCTGCGCCGCGGCGGCGGCCCGGGCGAGGCGGCGG
>DATDCY010000373.1 GCA_036524115.1 bacterium
AGCGTCGCGGCGGGGGCCGCCGCCGGGAGCGTGACGGCCCCGGGCCCGGGCGGTACGCTGGCCGCCGCGCCCGAAGTCGTGTCGACCGCCTGGTCGGCCGATTCCATCGTGGTCGACGTCACCGTCGCGCCGCCCTCCGACATCTACCTGGACGACACGAAGGTGGCGACGGCCGCGACCCACTGGACGAAGCGCCTGGTCCGCAAGCAGTGGCTCGTGCGGATCGACGGCGGCGACTACGGCACGCGCGAACAGAAGAAGAAGCCCCGGTCCGCCGACACCGTGGTCGCGTTCCGCTTCGACCTCGCGTCCGGCAGCGGCGGGGTCTACGTGGACGGGCCCCGGGGCGGGCTCGACATCTACATCGATGGCCAGTACCAGCGCGCCGTCACGCCCTCGCCGGTGCGGCCGGTCAAGGCGGGCCCGCATCTCGTCGAGGTCCGGGACCGGAAGACCGGCGCCGTCGTCGCTTCGAAGCAGATCGTCGTCAAGGAAGGCTCGACCAACGTCGTGGTGGACTTCACCGCCGGCCACTGATGCCGGCGCCCCCGCCGCGGCGGGCCGGCGTCCGCGGCCGCGGGACGCCACGCCGGGACCGCATTCCAGCCGTTCGCAGGGATTCGCCGACCATCCTCGGGAGCGCCACGCACGACATGTCCGACCTGACCCAAATCGGCCATTACGTCATCAAGGGCCTGCTGCGGCACGGCCGCTCGGCGGACTCGTACTTCGCCGAGAACGCCTCGATGCGCAGCCAGAAGGTGCTGCTGCGCGTGCTGCTGCCGGAAACCGCGTCGGACCCGGCGTTCGTGCGCAGCTTCATGGAGGAGGCGCGCATCGCCGCGCGGCTCGACCACAACTGCATCGCCTCGGTGCTCGACCTCAAGGACGACGGCGAGCGCATCTACGCGGTGCTCGAGTTCATCGAGGGCCTCGAGCTGGGCGAGATCCTGGAGCGCTTCGGCCCGCCGCCACCCGAGGTGGCGGCCGCCATCATGCGCGAGGTGTGCAGCGCGCTCGAGCACGCGCACGGCAAGTCGATCCTGCACCGCCGGCTCCGCCCGCGCCTCATCAAGGTCACGCCCGAGGGCGGCGTCAAGGTGCTGGGCTTCGGCCTGCGCGAGCGCGAGAGCTTCCTGCAGTCGTCGGTCCTGCCCGACGCGCTGCGCGAGGAGCTCTATCGCCCGCCGGAGCAGGTGCGCGAGGAGCCGCAGGACGTGCGCGGCGACCTCTACACGCTCGCCGTGATCATCTACGAGCTGCTCTCGAACCGCCTGCCGTTCGACGTGATCCCCGGCCCCGCCGGCAGGGGCCCGGCGCGCAAGCCGCCGTCGATCTTCGAGCGCAACCCGCTCGTGCCCGCGGCGTTCGGGCGCCTGCTCGAGCGCTGCCTGGCGGAGCGCCGCGAGGACCGGCCCGCCGACGCGGGCGAGGTGCGCCGCGCGCTCGACGACCTGCTCGACGAGTACCGCGTCATGCACTCGGCGGACCTGCTGCAGCTCTACCTGGGCAATCCGCCGGACTACAGCGAGCAGGCGCGCAAGCGCTCGCTCGAGGCCATGCTGCGCGACGCCGAGCGGCTCTCGAAGGGCAGCGACGCCGAGCGCCGCGCGGCCATCGAGGAGCTCGAGCGGCTGCTGTCCGCCGACCCGAACCACAAGCAGGCGGCTTCGCTCGCGCGCAAGCTGCGCCCGGGCGGGGGCGCCTCGGTGCCGCCGCCACCACCACCGCCGCCCGCGCCGCAGGAGGAGTTCGACGCGGGCAAGACCATGCTCGACGTGCCCGGCGCGTCGCTGCCGCCGCGGCCGGCGAAGCCCGCGTCGGCGCCGCCAC
>DATDCY010000374.1 GCA_036524115.1 bacterium
CGCCGGGGCGGCGACGGGCGGGAAGACGGCCGCCGGGTCGCCAGCCGCAGCGGGTGCGGTCGTGGCCTCAGGGGTGTTGGGCGCTGGGAAGGCGAGGGGGACCGCCGGAACGGGCACGGTCGCCGGCTCGGGAGCGAAGGAGATCGCGATCGCAGCCGCCTCGGGCGCCGCGGGGCTCGGCGCCATCGGGATGGTGGCGGCCTGGCCGGCCGCAGGCACCGGGGCGGTTTCGGCAGCCGGGACGCCTGCCGCCGGCCCCTCGATGCCGACGGCGGACGCCACCGCGACGGGGCTCTCGGCGTCCGTCGACCCGGCGGCTGCCACCGGCGCGGCCACGGCGAGGAGCGCCAGCGCGACCGCGATCAGGGGGAGCAAGACCCCCTTCAATTTGCTTCCAGACATCGTCATCCTCCTTCAACGTCCGCCGCCGGCCCGAACCCGTCCGAGCCGCTGCGGCGCACGGTGCCTATACGCCGACAATGAGGATTGGGAGTAAGCACCGTGAGGGTGTAGTTCAGGAATGTGGCATTATGCTAACTGCGGATGGAGGGCAAGGCAAGTGCTTTTCTCAGGTGCCAGAAATTCATTATAATGACATCGAAGGACGCCTTCCCCCTGATCGGGGCGCATGTCAGCATCGCCGGCGGGGTCGCCGGGGCCTTCGCCCGCGGGGTCGAGGCCGGCTGCGCCGCCATGCAGATCTTCACCCGGAACCAGACCCAGTGGCACGCTCCGCCCCTGCCGGATGCCGAGGTCGCCCGATTCCGGGCCGAGCAGGCGCGGACGGGGATCGCCCCGGTGGTCGCCCACGGCTCGTACCTGGTGAACCTGGCGTCGCCCGACCCCGCCCTGCTGGCGCGCTCCCGGGCCGCCTTCCTGGAGGAGTTGCACCGGGCCGCCGCGCTCGGACTTCCCTGCGTCATCACCCACCCCGGGGCGCACATGGGGGCCGGGGTGGAGGCCGGGCTGGCGCGCGTGGCCGCCTCGCTCGACTGGCTGGCTGAGCGCGCGGGACCGGGCGCCCCGCTGGTCTGCCTGGAGAACACGGCCGGGCAGGGGACGGTGCTCGGCGGGGACTTCGCCCACTTCGGGGCGCTCTTCGGCATGGTGCGGGAGCCGCGGCGGCTGGGTGTCTGCATCGACTCCTGCCACGGACACGCGGCCGGGTACGACCTCTCGGGCGCCACCGGCTACGAGAAGGCGCTGGGTGCGCTGGAGGCGGCGGTCGGCCGCGGCCGCGTGCTGGCGATCCACCTCAACGACGCCAAGGGCGCCCGCGCCAGTCACCTCGACCGCCACGAGCACATCGGCCGCGGCCGGATCGGGCTGGAGGGGTTCCGCCTCTTCCTGAACGACCCGCGGTTCGAGCGGGTGCCCAAGATCATCGAGACCCCCAAGGAGGAGGACGGCCGCCAGATGGACCCGGTCAACCTTGCGGTGCTGCGGCGCCTCGCCGGCAAGAAACGGGTCCCCCGCGGCCTCGCGGCGCAGGTGCGTCAGGCGCCCTGACCCGGCGGCGGCCGCTTGCGGCTCCTTGGGTGGGCGTTCTCGTACACCCGCGTCAGGTGCTCGAAGTCCAGCCGCGTGTAGCGCTGCGTCGTCGAGAGGCTGCGGTGCCCGAGCATCTCCTGGATCGCGCGCAGGTCAGCGCCCCCGACGAGCAGGTGCGTGGCGAAGCTGTGCCGCAGCGCGTGCGGCGAGACGTTCCGGGGCCACCCCTGCCGCCGCACCCGCGCGCCGAGCAACCGGTGGACGCTCCGCGAGGTCAGCCGCCCGCCGTCGCGGACGTTGAGGAAGAGGGCACCTGGCGCCGCCCCGCCCCGGCGCTCCCGGGCGAGGTAGTCGCGCACCGCGGCGATCGCCTTGCCGCCGACGGGCACGATGCGCTCGCGCCGGCCCTTGCCGCGCACCCGCACGGCGGCGCCGTCGAGGTCGAGGTCGTCCAGGTCGAGGCCGGTCAGTTCGCTGACGCGCAGACCGCTGGAGTAGAGCAGCTCCAGCAGCGCGCGGTCGCGCAGGGGGCTCTTGGGCGGGCCGCCCGGCGTTTCGAGCAGGCGCGCCGCCTCGTCAACCGTCAGCGTCGCGGGCAGGGCGCGCGACTTCGGCGGCGAGGGGATCGGACGGGCCGGATTGCCGGCGAGCAGACCCTCGCGGTTGAGGAAGCGGAAGAAGCTGCGCAGGGCGGCGAGCTTGCGCCCGAGCGAGGAGCTGCGCAGCCCCTGCGTCCCGAGGGCGGCGAGGAAGCCGCGGACGGTCCGCAGCGAGATGCGCCCCGGCTCGAGCGCGGGGCGCGGCGTGCCGGGTGCCGGTGGCGCCGTCTCGCCGGTGGCGCGGAAGCGGGCGAACTGGTCGAGATCGGCGGCGTAGGCGCGCACGGTCGCCGGCGATGCGTTCTTCTCGATCCGCAGCCACTCCAGGAAGGTGTCGACGGCGTCCTCGGCCGACCCGGTCATCCGGGTATCACCTGAGAGGCC